>NZ_JBFUBU010000002.1:0-175916 GCF_056405595.1 Polaromonas sp. P1_G1 | reverse complement strand
GAGACCCCGCTTGGCTCGAGCACCGCAGGTTGCCCGTAGCGAAGCGTAGGGACCCAGACTGCGGGTCGCCTTTCTTTTGCTTACTTTTCTTTGGCGAAGCAAAGAAAAGTGAGTCGCCGCCGGGCGACCCCGGCCAGCAACCCTCAGCAAAGAGCACGCCGCTGGAGCAAGAACCGGCCACTCCACCCCATGATGGAGGCAGCGCCCGCAAACGCTGAGGAGGTCAGCTCAAATCAGCAATCAAGTCTATGTACTGCTGCATCGCCTCATCCTGCGAAGTACCCTTGAGACTATTCCACGCATCCCACTTGGCACGCGCCACCATGTCGCCAAAGCCGGGCTTTTTCTCCGCGTTGTCGCCAACGCTGCCCTGCTTGTAGAGCGCGTAGATCTTCAGCAAGGTGGCGTTGTCAGGACGCTCGCTGAGGTTTTTCGAATCGGCCATGGCTTTGTCGAAGGCGGCTTTCAGGTCTGACATGAGGGATCTCCGTTTTTTAGAAGTGGGTCACCAATGACGGTGCTTGGGGTAACTGCCCGGTATCTTAGCGAGGCCGTTCCTTGCAAAATAGGGAACTTACCCCATCCGGGGCGGATTCTCAGAAGTTTTGCATCGGGAGTGCTCATGGTTACACGCGTTACCGCCCAGGCCGCCGGCCGGAAAGTGGCAAAAAACGTCCAGAAGAACGTCAAGCGGGCCGTCTCGGGAACCCTGGGCATTTCGGGTGAGCGCATGAGCAAGGTCGACACGGCCTGGCTGCGCATGGACAACGACGCCAACCTCATGATGATCGTTGGCGTGTGGCAACTGGCGCCGGGCGTCAAGCACGCGGCGGTCTGCGAACGCATCGAAAACAGCCTGCTCAAGTACGACCGCTTCAAGCAGCGCGTGATGGAAGACGCGGCCGGCGCCACCTGGGTGATGGACCGCAACTTCGACCTGGCCAAGCACGTGGTGGCCGAGAAACTGCCCAAATCGGCCAACCAGGAACAGGCCCTGCAGGACCGCGTGGCGGTACTCGCCACCCAGCGCCTGGACCCGAAGCGCCCCCTGTGGCAAATCCATTTGGTCGAGGACTACACCGGGCCCGACGGCGTCAAGGGCAGCGCCATGATCGTGCGCATCCACCACTGCATCGCCGACGGCATCGCGCTGATCTCGGTGACCATGTCGCTGGTCGACGGCGGCGCGCCGCCGCCGGAACGGCGCAAGAAGGCCGCGGCGGCCGCAGGCACGGAAGACTGGATCGCCGACACGCTGCTCAAGCCTTTCACCGACATCACGGTCAAGGCGCTGGGCGCAGTGGGTGAAGGCGCGGCGCGCTCGCTGGGCATGCTGGGCGACCCGAAAAAAGGCATGGAGCAGGGCATGAGCGGCTCCTTCGACATGGCCAAGGTGCTGATGCAGGTGCTCAAGGACGGCGCCGCGCTGGCCCTGATGCCCGACGACTCCAAAACCCGGCTCAAGGGCAAACCCGGCGGCGCCAAGAAGGTGGCCTGGTGCCAGCCGATCCCGCTGGACGAGGTCAAGGCCGTGGGCAAGGCGCTCAACTGCTCGATCAACGACGTGCTGCTCAGCTGCGTGGCCGGCGCCCTGGGCGAGTACCTGAAGACTTTCGGCGACGAGGTGGCGGGCCAGGAAATCCGCGCCATGGTGCCGGTGAACCTGCGGCCGCTGGACCAGGCGCACAAGCTGGGCAACCGCTTCGGCCTGGTGCCGCTGGTGCTGCCGATAGGCGTGGACAACCCGATCGAACGCGTCTACGAGGTGCGCCGCCGCATGGCCGCGCTCAAGGGCAGCTACCAGCCGCTGCTGGCCTTCAGCCTGCTGGCGGTGGCGGGCCTGCTGATCAAACCGGCGCAGGACGTGATGCTCAACCTCTTCGCCAAGAAGACCACGGCGGTCATGACCAATGTGCCGGGGCCGCGCGAAAAGCTCAAGTTCTGCGGTTCCACGCTGGAGCAAAGCATGTTCTGGGTGCCGCAGTCGGGCGACGTGGGCCTGGGCGTGTCCATCCTGAGCTACGGCGGCGGCGTACAGTTCGGCGTGATCACCGACAGCACGCTGTGCCCGGAGCCTCAGCGCATCATTGACGAGTTTGTGCCTGAATTCGCCAAACTTTCCATCGTGACCCTGATGCTGCCCTGGGGAGAGTGAGCGCCCTCAAGGAGCGAAGCGGCGGGAGGCGATCTCTAAAAGCCCGTCGAAGATAAGGCTGTCCACCAGCTCGAATTTCACCGACATGCTGGGGGCCATCTTCCAGCCCGCGCCGCCGGTCATGATGCATTCGGGCGTTTCGCCGCAATGGCGTGTGATGTTTTCCACCATGCGCTGCACCGCGCCGGCGATGGCGAAGGTGCCGCCGCTGGTCAACGCGTCGCTGGTGTTGGTGGGGAAGTCGCGCACCTCGCCGGTGGGCACATGCAGGCCGGCGGTGCCGGACTCGAGCGCGCGCAGCATGATGCCGTGGCCCGGAAGGATGATGCCGCCCAGAAATTTCCCGGAAGCGTCTATGGCCTCGACGGTGACCGCGGTGCCGACCATGACGACCACGCAGGGCTTTTGCACGCCGCGCGCCAACAGGCGATGCCGCGCGCCTATCATGGCGACCCAGCGGTCGGCGCCCAGGCGGGCCGGATGGTCGTAGCCGTTGCTCACGCCCGCCTCCTGCGGGCTGGAGACGACCCAGCGCGGCGCCACGTCCCAGAGCTCCATCTGCTCGGCCACGCGCCGCTTGATGGCGTCGCCGGCGACGATGCAGCCCAGGATGCGCGAGGGCACGGGCAGCGCGTTCCACTCCTCTTCCGCGAGCTTGTCGATGTTCTCCAGGAACACCGCCCCCTGTGCCAGCAGCCTGGCACCCGCCGCGGGCGCCTCGTACTGGGCCCATTTCAGGCGGGTGTTACCCACGTCAAGCGCTAGAAAGGTCATTTGGCGGATTATGAACAGGTTTGGCGCCCGCCCCCGGCTGCCCGCCTAGGGGTTTCCAGTAGGGCTTTGTGGGAAACATGCGCTCAAATGAGGCCAAACCAGCAGGCGCGCTGGATGGCGGCCAGCTTGTTGTCGACCCTGAGCTTGGTCATGGCATTGGAGAGATGGAAGTTCACGGTGCGTTCGCTGCAGGCCAGTAGTTCGCCGGTTTCGCGCGCTGTCATGCCCTGGAAGGCCAGGCTCAGGCATTCGAGTTCGCGTGGGCTCAACGGGCTGCGCGCTTCGGCCAGCGCGCGCTTGAGCAGCGGCCAGATGTTGAGCGCCGACCAGGCCAGCAGGGCCGCTTCGCTGCGGTCGTGCCATTGGCGCGGGCTGAAGAGGTAGCACTCGAAGGCGCGCCCCACGGTGACGGGGAAGGCAATGCGGACCACGCTCTGGTAGCCGTGGGCCAGCCAGAGCCGGCGCCAGCGGCCCAGGTTTTCGAAGGCCGATTTGGAAATGTCCTGCCAGGCCACCAGGGGCGCGTCGGAGTCGCGCCAGGGTGCGCCGAAGTCGCGGCTCTCCGCCAGGGCTTCGGCCGCTTCGAGCAGGCGGGGCGGGTGGATGGCCAGCACCAGCCGGTCCTCCTGGCCGGCAAAAGGGTCGGGGCCGAGCACCATGAGGGCCTCGACGGAGAATTCGCGCAGGGCGCACAGCCAGTCGCTGATGACGCCGTCCAGGCTCACGCTGTCAAAGTTGGCAGGTAACAGCATTAGCTTGACGGAAAAAGAACCGGGACAATACAGTCACATGTCAAATGCATCATCAGTCAGGTTCCCTGTTGTGCTGGAGAGATTTCTAAAGTGAGGAGCGCCCGCTTTCATGCGTGGCTGGCACAGCGTCCCTTGCTCCAGTGGCTGCGGGAAGAACTGGTACTCGCCCCGCTGGAGCCCATTTTGCATCCATCGCCGCGGCGTCTGTGGTGGCTGGGACTTTCTTTTTTCTCGGGTAATGCCCTGTTCGCCTGGATCTGGTCGGCCTGGCTGCCCCAGCCCTACGAAAACCTGCCCCTGCGCGTGGGCGCAAGCCTGCTGGGCTACAGCCTGATGACGCGGCGCGTCAACCACGACCCGGGCAGCCGCCTGGCGCAAAGGGTCTTCGGCCTGGTGTTCTGGGTGGAGCTGCCGGTGCTGTTCAGCTGGATGTACCTGTGCAACAGTGGCAGCACGGTGTGGCTGGCCACGATGGCGGCCATGGTGCTGATCTACTACCACGTGACCGACTGGCGCCTGGCCACGCTGGGCACCATCACGGGGGGCCTGCTGGCCTTCGGGGCCTTCATGGCCATCGGCCCCGCGGTTCCCTTGCTGCCGCCGGAGCAGCGCGCCGTGCACGCGGTGGTGTTCGCGTTTGCCTGGTCGATCGCCCTGGTGCTCAACCTGTCCTCGGCCAACCTGCGGCGGGAGCAGCTCTCCAGCACGCTGACCACCATCGGCATCATGGCGCATGAACTGCGCACGCCGCTGTCGACGGCAGCCCTGCTGGGCGACGCGATCCAGCTGGAGGTGCAGCGCCAGCCCGACAACCCGCGCGGGCAGCAACTGGACAAACTCGCGCTGCGCCTGCACGCCCTGGTGCGCAACATGAACCACCAGATCGACACGCAGATCGCCAACGCCAAGCTGCTGCAGCTGCCGCGCTACACCGAGAGGGTCCTGGCCAGCCAGGTGGTGCAGGAAGTGGTGGTGGGCTACCCCTACCAGTCGAGCCGCCAGCGCGAGTGCGTCAAGGTCTTCATTCATGACGATTTCAGCTTCCGCGCGTCGGCCACCCAGTTTTCCCAGGTACTGGACAACCTGATCAAGAACGCCCTGCACTCGCTGATGGCCGCCGACTCCAAATACCCGAGCGGCGCGCTGCGCATCGAGGTGCGCCAGACGCAGGGGCGCGGCCGCATTATCGTCGCGGACGAGGGCATGGGCATAGACGCCGCCCTGCTGCCGCAGATTTTCAAGCCTTTTTTCTCCAGCAACCGCGGCACAGGCCACGGCCTGGGTTTGGCGTTTTGCCAGCAAGTGGTACAAAGTGCAGGCGGCAACATTCATGTGAAATCCGAGTTTGCCGTGGGCGCCGTTTTTACCATCGAGCTGCCCATCGCGCCTTGACGGCCTGTTTTTTGCAACTGTATGACTGCTTTTGACAACCTTCCATAAAACGACAAACATGTCCTTTGCACTCTACCGCCGGCCGGGAGGCGTGGTCTTTCTGGACGACGACCCGGACTATCTTGAAATGCTGGCTGAAGTCATGCCGCTGGACTGGTATGTGCGCCTGTTCCTGCGGCCCGTGGCCTGCATAGAGCTGCTGCTGAAGGAGCCGGCGCGCTGGGAAGCCGACGCCTGGCGCCAGCAGGAGATCATCAACCGCTGGCGCGAAGGCTCGGCCCTGATTCCGCAAATCCTGCAGTACTGGCGCGAAGACGGCACGGCGCGCTTTGCGCTCACCCAGGTCTGCGTGGTGGACTATTCGATGCCGGCGATGAGCGGGCTGCGGGTGCTCAGCGAACTGACGGGCTGGTCCGGCGCGCGCGTGCTGCTGACCGGCCGCGCCGACGAGCAGCTCGCCGTGTCGGCCTTCAACCGCGGGCTGATCGAGCAGTTCATTCCCAAGCAGTCCCCCGAAATCCGGTTGCGCCTGACCGACGCCATCCAGGCGCTGCTGCGCCAGCCCGACGGGCGGCACCAGCAGACCTGGCGCTCCACGCTGTCGCGCGAGCAGCACGCCCTGCTGTGCGAGCCCACGATCGCGCAGGAGCTTGAAAACCTCGCGCTGCGCCAGGGCTGGATAGAACATGTGGTCATAGGCGCGCCTTTCGGCGTGCTGGCGCTGGACCGCAAGGGCAGCGCCAGCTGGCTGCAGCTGGAGCCGGCGGGCAAGCTGCGCGAACTCGCGGAAATCGCCGAGTCGCAAGGTTGGGATGCGGCCACCGTGGCCGATGTGGCCGTGGGCAAAAAACTCATAGACCTGGAGCTGCAGCTGGCACTGGGCGCCGGCCAGAAGCCCCAGCCGCGGCAGGCTTTCGCGATCTCCTCCGGCGACGCCGTGCTCCACGCCGCGCTTTTCAGCATCGGCGAGCCCTTCAGCCCGGGCTTCATGACCAGCCACGAGCGTTTTATCGCCACCTCCGGCGAAAGGCAGCTGCAGGACTAGGGCCTGTTAACGCTATTTATGCAAATGCGAATGGGGTTAAAACGGCGCCAATCAAGGCGCGCGACGACGCCCAGACCGGGTGTCTGCGCTAGGAGCGCAACGCGGAGTGGCGCCGTTTTAACCCCATTCCCTCCGGGTTGCGATCAAAAAGGCCTTGCGCGGCGTTGCAAAGCCTTGACGGGGTTCACCCCGCCTGCGTTTTGCGCCTTGCTCAAGGCCTTTTTGACTCGCAACGCATCTTGCATAAATAGCGTTAACAGGCCCTAGCGCGGGGCGTGCCGGGCCTGCGCGGCCCATGGCGTCATGCCTCGGCCTGCCCGGCCCGGGCGCGCCGCGCGATCGGCCAATCCCAGGGCTTCACGATGGGCGCGATCTCGCGGGCCACCGCTTCCACGTGGTCCAGCTCAGAAGCCGTCAAGCCGGCGTTCAGCGTCATGCGCATCATGGCGCGCTTGGCGCTGGTCGCCGGCGCGCAGAACATCGACGAATACACGTTGCGTTCCTCCAGCCGGTCGCGCAGCACCATGGTGTCGCTTTCCGACCCGACTTCCAGCGCGATGATCTGCTGGGTGCCCTGGTGGATGGGGTAGCCCAGCTCGCTCAGCGAGCCGCGCAGCCGGCGGGTGTTCGCATGCAGGCGCACGCGCGCGTCGTCGCTCTTGCGGATCACGTCCAGCGTGGCCGCCAGGCCGGCGATCTCGTGCGGCAACAGGCTGGAGCTGAAGATGTTGGGGAAGCTCGAACACAGGATGTAGTAGCGCATATGCGCCGGCGCGGTGAAAAAACCGGCGCGGCCCGCGAAGGCCTTGGCCAGGCTGGCAGTGATGAAGTGCACCCGGTCGGTCAGGCCCAGTTCGGCGCACAGGCCCGCGCCCTGCGGCCCGTGCGTGCCCAGCGAGTGGGACTCGTCGACCAGGATCATGCAGCCGTTCTGCTCCGCCACGTCCACGATCTCCGCCAGCGGGGAAACGGCGCCGGTGGTGCTGTAGACCGAGTCCACCACCACGATGCCGGGGCCGTTGCGGGCGATCATGCGCGCCAGGTGGGCCGGGTCGTTGTGGCGGAAGGCGAAAGCCGGCGCGCGCGCCGCGTGGGCGCCTTCCCAGAGCGAGGCATGGGCCAGGGTGTCCAGGTAGACCGGCGTCTGCGCGTCGGCAATCGCCTGTAGCAGGCCGACGTTGGCCGCGTAGCCCGACTGGCAAATAAAACCGTCGTCCTTGCCGACCCAGCCGGCCAGCGCCATCTCCAGCGTGTGCGTCGGGTGCTGGTTCAGGTGGAAGACGCCGGACTGGACGACAAACTCCTGTTCCTTGCGCAAGGCCTCGACCTGGGCATGCACGATCTGCGGATGCCCCGTCACGCTCAGGTAATCGTTGCCGTCCAGGCGTATGGCATTGGAGTCGGGTGTCCGCCCGTGGAGCATGAATTTCCCGCCCCATTGCTGGTCCCAGCGCGGTTTGAAATCGCGCGCGATGCGTTCGCTCAGGCGGGAGCCGAGGGCGGGGTTGTTAGGCGCCTTGACGGCGGGTGACAGTTCGCGTTCGAGTACTTGCATGGGGGAGCTCCGTTGGAAAGAAGAACCCCATTGAAAGCGCTCAAACAAATTGATACGTGTTACCCCCTGTCAGAACTGACAGGGGGTACCTCCATACAACAAATCTCAGATGTCGTGGTGTGAACTATTCACTTCATTTTTATGAGCCCCGTACGCCATCCCCTTACAGGTTGAAGTTACGAAAGGTACAAATTTCCCCCGGTTTAGCGGGGTTTTTCTGGTGCTTCAGCCCTGCTTCCACGGCAGGCCCTGAAAACGCCAGCCGCCCTTGCGGCCGCGCTGCCCCTGTTCGTCGGCGTCGCCTTCAAAGCCTTCCAGGATGTTGTAGGCCTCAAGCCCCAGTTCCGCCGCGCGTTTGGCCGCCGCCACCGAACGCACGCCGCTGCGGCACAGCAGCACGGCTTTCTTGCCGGCAGGCACGGCCGCTTTCAGCCCCTCATCAAAACCCGCATTCACCGCCATGCCCGGCCACTGCTTCCATGCCAGGGGCACGGCGCCCGGCACATAACCCACCCATTCGCGTTCAGCGTCCGTGCGCACGTCCACCAGCACCGCCTCGCCTGACTGCATCCACTGCAGCGCCAGGCGTGCTGGTATGTCTCCGGCATAACCGGCGGCCGGCCGGACTTGAAGCGGGGAGGAAGTGTCCGCGGATGTGGGGCTTGTCATGGCGTTGCCTGTCCTGTCAATGTGAAGCGATGAAGTGGTGAAGTGAGCCGGCGGCGGATGAAACCGCCAAGCCAAGTTTATTCCCGGGCCGTCGCCCCCGGCAACAGCAGGGAGAAAAGCCAGGCGTCAGAGCCATCACTCCGCAAAAGCCAAGCGCCATGCACAATCACAACGGACGGCGACGAGCCGTCCCAGCCACTCAGCCGGACACAGGAGACCCCATGCCCTCTACCCGCACAGACATTCCCCTTTTTCCCGACGCCTCGGCCGGCAAGGCGGACCTGAAAGCCCTGGCCAGGCTGCTGGCCCGATGGCAGCCGCCGCAGACCGGTGCCGACGGCCTGCCGCCGTCCGGCAAAAAAGCGAAGGCCTGGGCGCTGGCCGGCCTGGACCCGGCCGCCAAGCCTTTTTCCAGCGGTGACAAGCAGCAGGACAAAACCTTGGTCGACACGCTGGCGGCCGAACTCGACGAACTGCAGAACCTGTTTTATGCCGACAAGCGCTTCAAGTTGCTGGTCATCCTTCAGGGCACCGACACCGCCGGCAAGGACGGCACGCTGCGCGGCGTGTTCGGCCGCATCAGCCCGCTGGGCGTGCACACTGTGAGCTGGCGGGCGCCCAACGAAGCGGAACGCGCGCACGACTACCTGTGGCGCATCCACCAGCAGGTGCCCGCGGCCGGCGAGATCACCCTCTTCAACCGCAGCCACTATGAGGACGTGCTGGTGCCGCCCGTCAAGGGCTGGATCACGCCGGCGCAGACAGCCGAGCGCTACCGGCACATCAATGACTTCGAACGCTTGCTCGCGCAGACCGGCACCGTGGTTCTCAAGTTCATGCTGCACATCAGCCGCGATGAGCAGCGCGAACGCCTGCAGGCGCGGCTCGAGGACCCGGCCAAGCAATGGAAATTCAATGTGGACGACCTGGAAGCGCGCAAGCAGTGGAAGCAGTACCAGCAGGCCTACGAAGACCTGCTGCGCGCCACCAGCACACCCTGGGCGCCATGGACAGTGGTGCCCGCCGACTCCAAAACCCACCGCAACCTGATGATCGCCACCGTGGTGCGCGCCACGCTGGTGCAGCTGGGCCTGCGCTTTCCGCCCGGCGACCCCGCGCTCAAAGGACTAAGAGTTGAATAACCCCCGCCGTTCTCACTTCGCTTCGCTGCGTGTAGTGCCTACCCCCCTTGCAGGGAGGATGCCGCACACCCCCGTCGTCCTCACTTCGCTGCGCTACGTGTAGTTCCTTCCCCCCTTGCAGGGGGCGACGCAAGGCGCCCGGCAAAGCCGGTTCGCCCGCGTCCGCTGGCCTGAGGGATTGCAGAGAGCCACGGCTGCGCGTCGGCACTCTGCTAGCGATTCCCGCCCGTGAGGCCAAAACAGTTTCACCCGGATCAGGGGTAATCGAAACGCCAATCCGCCGCCTGCGTTGGTGGAAACCCTCTTTGTAAGGGATGGGCAAGACGGAATGATGAGTGTTCTTAGCGTTCTTACTTTCCCAAACAACAGGAGACAAGTCATGACCGAGAGCAAAAGCCCCCGCAGGCGCGGCCTGCTGAAAGGCGCCGCGATTGCCGCGGGCGCCCTGTCCGCCCCCATGGTCGCCATGGCGCAGACAACATCCTTTCGCTTCCAGAGCACCTGGCCGGCCAAGGACATCTTCCATGAGTACGCCAATGACTTCGCGAAGAAAGTCAACGACATGGCCGGCGGCCGCCTGAAGATCGAGGTGCTGCCTTCGGGCGCGGTCGTGCCGGCCTTCCAGTTGCTGGAAGCCGTCAACAAGGGCACGCTGGACGGCGGCCACGGCGTGGTGGCCTACCACTACGGCAAGAACAATGCCCTGGCCCTCTGGGGTTCGGGCCCGGCCTTCGGCATGGACCCCAACATGGTCCTGTCCTGGCACAACTACGGCGGCGGCAAAGCCCTGCTGGAAGAAATCTACAAGGCCATCAACATGGACGTGGTGTCCTACCTGTACGGCCCCATGCCCACACAGCCGCTGGGCTGGTTCAAGAAGCCGATCGCCAAGGTGGCCGACATGAAGGGCCTGAAGTTCCGCACCGTCGGCCTGTCGGTCGACATTTTCACCGCCATGGGCACCTCGGTGAACCCGCTGCCCGGCGGCGAGATCGTGCCGGCGCTGGACCGCGGCCTGATAGACGCGGCCGAGTTCAACAACGCCAGTTCCGACCGCGTGCTGGGCTTTCCCGACGTGGTGAAGAACTGCATGCTGCAGAGCTTCCACCAGAGCGGCGAGCAGTTCGAGATCCTGTTCAACAAGGCCAAGTACAACGCCTTGCCGGCCGAGCTCAAGGCGATCATCGACTATGGCGTGCAGGCCGCCAGCGCCGACATGAGCTGGAAGGCCATAGACCGCAATTCCACCGACTACGCCGAGATGAAGAAGCAGGGCATCAAGTTCTACAAGACGCCCGACGCCGTGCTCAAGGCGCAGCTCGAGGCCTGGGACAAGATCATCGAGGACAAGGCCAAGGCCAACCCCTTGTTCAAGAAGGTGATCGACTCGCAAAAGGCCTACGCCGCGCGCACCATCCCCTGGCAAAACGACTACATGGTCGACTTCAAGATGGCCTACAACCATTCCTTCGGCAAGAAGAAGGCCTGACCCCGCCAGCCCCGGGGCCGAGCCGGCCAGCCGTCCACCCCTGGATGGCTGGCCTTTTTGATGGGCACACCGCTTCAAAATGAATACACAAAAAATCCTGCACACGGCCGACCACATCAGCACCTGGGTCGGCAAGGCGGCCGCCTGGCTCATCGTGGTCCTGATGCTGGTGGTCTGCGCGGAAGTTTTCAAGCGCTACGCGCTCAACGCGCCCACCGCCTGGATCTTCGACGTCAACAACATGCTGTACGGCACGCTGTTCATGCTCGGAGGCGCCTACACGCTGGCGCATGACGGCCATGTGCGCGGCGACTTCTTCTACGGCTCCATGAAACCCCGCACCCAGGCCTGGCTGGACCTGGTGCTGTACATCGTCTTCTTCCTGCCCGGCATCCTGGCGCTGACCTGGGCCGGATGGACTTACTTCAACGAATCTTTGGCCATGCGCGAACAGACCTTCAACGCCACCCCCATCCCGATCTACCCCTTCAAATTCGTGATCCCGGTCGCCGGCGCCATCGTGCTGATGCAGGGGCTATCCGAAATCCTGCGCTGCATCGTGTGCATACGCACCGGTATCTGGACACCGCGGCTCAAGGACGCCCAGGAATCCGATGTGGTCGCGCAGCAGCTGGCCGGCAGCGAGTTCGTCGATGAAGAAGCCAAGCGCCTGGCCATCGAAAAATCCGCCGGCTTGAAAGGTTGAACATGAATCGCCCGGCCGTTCCGAAGATTCATGGCACCGCAGCCCACAGGGCGGAGGTCTCCAAATGAGCAACGCTGTACTCGGCATGACGATGCTCGGCCTCATCGTGATCGTGATCATGATGGGCTTCCCGACGGCCTTCACGCTGATGGGCCTGGGCATGGTGTTCGGCTTCGTCGCCTTCTACGACCCTGCCGTCCATTTCTGGGACAACCGGATTTTCGACCTGATGGTCCAGCGGGCCTTCGGCGCGATGACCAACGAAACCCTGTTATCCATCCCGCTGTTTGTCCTGATGGGCTACGTGATGGAGCGCGGCGCGCTGGTGGACAAGATGTTCCACAGCGTGCAACTGGCCTTTCGCAGCGTGCCCGGCTCGCTGGCCGTCACCACGCTGATCATCTGCACCTTCTGGGGCATCGCCAGCGGCCTGGTGGGCGCGGTGGTGGTGTTGATGGGCGTGATCGCCATGCGGCCCATGCTCAACGCCGGCTACGACACGCGGCTGGCCGCAGGGGTCATCACCGCCGGAGGCACCCTGGGCATCCTGATCCCGCCCTCGGTGATGATCATTGTGTATGCGGCCGTCGCCGGCCAGTCCGTGGTCAAGCTCTACGCGGCGGCCATGTTCCCCGGCTTCTTCCTGGCCCTGCTCTACCTTATCTACATCATCGCCTGGGTCATGCTCAACCCGAAGATCGCGCCCAAGCTGCCGCCGGAGCAGAACCGCGCGCCCGTGCCGCCGTGGCTGCAGCAGGTGACCACCGTCTATTCGCGCAGGGCGCTGCCGGCGCTCGCGATGGCCGTCGCGGCTCCGGGCAAGGCGCTGCAGGCGGGCGCCCAGGTCAGCCGCGGCTTCCTGCTGCGCAGCCTGGGCACAGCCCTGGTGCCGGTGCTGTTCGCGCTGGTGACCCTGGGCGGCACCTGGTGGTATGTGGTCATTCATTCGCAGGCCGACAACATCGCCCAGGTGGCGGCGGCGCGCGCCGCCAAGGCCGCGGCGCCGGCGGGCGGGGGTCTACAGGCGCCTGCCGCAACCGGCGGGGTCCAGGAACCGGTGAATACCGGCGTGAAGGAGCCGCCTGCTGCGGAAGGGAGTCTCAAGGAACCGCCTGCGGAAGAAGGGCTGAAAGAACCACCCAGCGACGCGGCAACCACGGAACCGGCTGAAAGCGGTGGATTGCAGGCCCCGCCAGGGTCGGAAGATACGAAGCCGGCAGCAGCCGCCGCCGACGCACCGCTACAGGAGATCGGCGAACCCTCGGGCTCGGGGCCGCAGACCGCACCCGTGCCCGAATCGTTCTACACCGGCTTTGCCATCGCCTGCGTGCTGATGGCAGGGCTGCTGCTCTGGTACTACCGGCGCTTCGACGCCGAGCAGTTCGAAATCCTGCGGATGCTGGTGAGCTCGGTCATGCCGCTGGCCGTGCTGACCATCGTCGTGCTGGGCGTCATCCTGTTCGGCATCACCACGGCCACCGAATCCGCGGCCGTCGGCGCGGCCGGCGCCTTCCTGATGGCCTGGCATGCCGGCACGCTGGACTTCCAGAAGATCAAAGAGGCGGTGTTCCTGACCTGCAAGACCACCTCCATGGTCTGCTGGCTGTTCGTCGGCTCGGCCTTGTTCTCCGCGGTGTTCGCCCTGCTGGGCGGCCAGCGCGTGGTCGAGGAGTGGGTGCTCTCGATGAACCTCTCGCCGCTGCAGTTCCTGCTGCTGTCGCAGGCCATCATCTTCGTGCTGGGCTGGCCGCTCGAGTGGACCGAGATCATCGTGATCTTCGTGCCCATCTTCCTGCCGCTGCTGCAGCACTTCCAGATCGACCCCATCCTCTGGGGCGTGCTGGTTTTCGTCAACCTGCAGGCGGCTTTCCTGTCGCCGCCGGTCGCGATGTCGGCCTTCTACCTCAAGGGAGTGTCTCCGCCGCACGTGACCATCAACCAGATCTTCGCCGGCATGATGCCCTACATGCTGATCGTGATCCTGTGCATGGTCTTCATGTACGTCTGGCCGGGCTTGACGCTCTGGCTGCCGAAATACCTGTACGGGTAAACAGCCCCGGCTTGCACAAAAGGGCGCCCCAGGGCGCCCTTTTTACTGGGCACCGCCGCTCCCCAAGGCGCACACTTGATCGGCCCCCGCTTACCGGCTAAGATTGACGTTTACGTAAACGTCAATTCAACAGATCACAGATCAGCGGGCCCAGCCGCCCGCCGGAGACACGCATGACCGACATGTCCGCTGAATACAAAGCGCTCGCCAGCTACCGCCCCACCCACAAGGTGCGTTTCATCACTGCCGCCAGCCTGTTCGACGGCCATGACGCGGCCATCAACATCATGCGGCGCATCCTGCAGAGCATGGGCGCCGAGGTCATCCACTTGGGCCACAACCGCAGCGTCGACGAGGTCGTGACGGCCGCGCTGCAGGAAGACGCGCAGGGCATCGCCATCAGCTCCTACCAGGGCGGGCACGTCGAGTACTTCAAGTACATGGTCGACCTGCTCAAAAGCCGCGGCGGCGAGCACATCCAGGTGTTCGGCGGCGGCGGCGGCGTGATCGTGCCGCCCGAAATCCGCGAGCTGCATGCCTACGGCGTCACCCGCATCTACAGCCCCGAAGACGGCCAGAAGATGGGCCTGGCCGGGATGATCGGCGAGATGGTCATGCGCTGCGACAAGGACCTGACCGGCTTCGCGCCCAAAAACGTCAAGGCCATTGAAGGCCACGGCGAGATGAACTGGCGGGCCCTCGCCCAGTTGATCACGGCCCTCGAGAATGGCAAGGCCGATGCGGCGCTGGTCGACAAGGTGCGCGCCCAGGCCGCTACCCGCAAGATTCCCGTGCTCGGCATCACCGGCACCGGCGGCGCGGGCAAGTCTTCGCTCACCGACGAACTGATACGCCGCCTGCGCCTGGACCAGAACGACAAGCTGCGCGTGGCAATCATCAGCATCGACCCATCTCGCCGCAAGAGTGGTGGCGCGCTGCTGGGCGACCGCATCCGGATGAATGCTATTTCGCCTTGGACAGTTCCCGTTGCCGGCCAGAAGAACACCGACAGCGGCCAACGTGTGTTCATGCGCAGCCTGGCCACACGCGACTTCGGCTCCGAAATCAGCCAGGCCCTGCCCGACGTGATTGCCGCCTGCAAATGCGCGGGCTTTGACCTCATCGTCGTCGAGACCTCGGGCATAGGCCAGGGCGACGCCGCCATCGTGCCGCATGTCGACGTGCCCATGTATGTGATGACGCCCGAGTTCGGCGCGGCCAGCCAGCTCGAAAAAATTGACATGCTGGACTTCGCCGAGTTCATCGCCATCAACAAGTTCGACCGCAAGGGCKCGMTCGAYGCRCTGCGCGAYGTCTCCAAGCARGTGCAGCGCAACAAGGAAGCCTGGAGCACGCCSGCCGACMAAATGCCSGTSTTCGGCACCATGGCCGCGCGCTTCAACGACGACGGCGTCACCGCGCTCTACCAGGCGCTCAAGCCGCGCCTGGCCGCGCTGGGCCTGGCGCTCGAGGGCGGCGTGCTGCCCGCCGCCGATGTGCGCCACAGCASCAACCAGACSCCSGTGGTGCCSGCCGCRCGCACGCGCTAYCTGGCCGAGATCAGCGACACSGTGCGMGGCTACAAAAARCGSGCSCGCGMGCAGGCCMAGCTGGCGCGCGAARTSCAGCAGCTCAAGGCGGCAGCCGCCATGCTCAAGATCGACAAGCCCGACCGCGCACCCGCCGCCGAAGCCGCGCTGGACCTGGCCGGCCACCGCAAGGCCCGCATGGACGCCGACGCCCGCGCCCTGCTCGCCCAGTGGCCCGACATGCAGGCCGCCTATGCCGGCGACGAGTACGTGGTCAAAATCCGCGACAAGGAAATCCGCACCGCGCTGACCACCAAGTCCCTCTCCGGCACCACGATACGCAAAGTGGCCTTGCCGCAGTACGAAGACCACGGCGAAATCCTCAAATGGCTGATGCTGGACAACGTGCCCGGCAGCTACCCCTACACCGCCGGCACCTTCGCCTTCAAGCGCGAGGGCGARGACCCSACSCGCATGTTCGCMGGCGARGGCGATSCCTTCCGCACCAACACCCGCTTCAAGCTGCTMAGCRRSGGCATGGCCGCCAAGCGGCTGTCCACTGCCTTCGACTCGGTCACGCTCTATGGCAACGACCCGGCGCTGCGGCCCGACATCTACGGCAAGGTCGGCAACTCGGGCGTGTCCATCGCCACGCTGGACGACATGAAGGTGCTGTACGACGGCTTCGATCTGTGCAACCCGTCGACCTCGGTTTCCATGACCATCAATGGCCCGGCACCGACCATCCTCGCGATGTTCATGAATACGGCGATCGACCAGAACATCGCCAAATTCAAACAAGACAACGGCCGCGACCCGACAGCGACCGAGGCCGCCAAGATTCGCGAGTGGGTGCAGGAGAACGTGCGCGGCACGGTGCAGGCCGACATCCTGAAGGAAGACCAGGGCCAGAACACCTGCATCTTCTCGACCGAGTTCAGCCTGAAAGTCATGGGCGACATTGCCCAGTACTTTGTGCACAACCGGGTGCGCAATTTTTACAGTGTCTCCATCAGCGGTTACCACATCGCCGAAGCCGGCGCCAACCCCATCAGCCAGCTGGCCTTCACGCTGTCCAACGGTTTCACTTTTGTCGAAGCGTATCTGGCGCGCGGCATGCACATCGACGACTTCGCGCCCAACCTGAGTTTTTTCTTCAGCAACGGCATGGACCCCGAATACACCGTGATGGGCCGCGTGGCGCGCCGCATCTGGGCCGTGGCCATGAAAGAAAAATATGGCGCCAACGAACGCAGCCAGAAGCTGAAATACCACATCCAGACTTCAGGCCGCAGCCTGCACGCGCAGGAGATCCAGTTCAACGACATACGCACCACGCTGCAGGCGCTGATCGCCATCTACGACAACTGCAACTCGCTGCACACCAATGCGTTTGACGAAGCCATCACCACGCCCACCGAAGAATCGGTGCGCCGCGCCATGGCCATCCAGCTCATCATCAACCGCGAATGGGGCCTGGCCAAGAATGAGAACCCCTCACAGGGCGCGTTCATCATCGAGGAGCTCACCGAACTGCTCGAGGAAGCCGTGCTGCTGGAGTTCGAGCGCATCGCCGAGCGCGGCGGCGTGCTGGGCGCCATGGAAACCGGCTACCAGCGCGGCCGCATCCAGGACGAGTCCATGCACTACGAGATGCTCAAGCACACCGGCGAGCTGCCCATCATCGGCGTCAACACCTTCCGCAACCCGCACGGCGACGCGGTGCAGGACAAGCTCGAACTGGCCCGCTCCACCGAAGAAGAAAAACAAAGCCAGCTCAAGCGCCTGGACGACTTCCACCGCCGCCACGCGGCCGAATCACCGGCCATGCTCAAACGCCTGCAGCAGGCCGTGATCGAAAACCTCAACGTCTTCGAGGTGCTGATGGAAGCCGTGCGCGTCTGCTCGCTGGGGCAGATCACGAACGCGCTGTTCGAAGTGGGTGGGCAATACCGGCGGAATATGTAAATCGCCGGGCTGCTATTACCCCACTGATCAATGGCAAATTATTTGAGCTATTGGCGAATCCTGCCGGCACTGGTGACGATGGATAACTCGACGAAGCTGGAGCCGGAGTGCTGTCCAGGTTTAAAGCTGATCAAGTAACCACCAAGGTCAAAATTACTCATGCTGTCCAAGGCTAGAACGGTCCCTTCGCGGCTGGGCCTGCTGCCTTGGCGGCGTATCGCCTCAGAAATGACGCGAGCAGCGATGTAGCCCTCCATCATGGCGTAGCTCACGGGCACTTCCAGCTTATGTATCTTGGCTACAGTGTCAGTAAATTCCTTGACGAGCTGGTTGGAGACCTTGTACGGACTTGGCGTTACTTGGGCGATAGCCACACCTTGCATCTGCTCCGGGGACAACCGTTTAGAGAGCTGCTCGATGTCGGCGCCAGAATGCGCAAGCAATTGAGCAGCGCCGCCAGCGATGCGGTACTTCTCAATAAAGCCGGCCGCAGCAGACCCGCTGGAAACCATGATGATCGCCTGCGGCTGCATGTTCATGAAGGTGTCCACGGCGTCAGTGACGCTGGCCGTGTTAGCGACATAGGAGGCGCGTCCCTCGATAGTCGCTCCAGCTTTTCTGGCCGCATCCTCGGCCGCGGCGATTACCGAAGTCGAGCCCGTCCCAGCCTCATGAAAAAGCCCCAAGCGCTTAATCCCGATGGTGGCCATATGCTCAATAAGTTTGGAAATCTCGTCGCGCAGGCCTGCCCGCACGCTATACAGGTAGGGGGTGTCCGGCTGGATCTCCGGAGTACGGTAGCCCACCAGGGCGATCTTTTCTTTTGCCAAAATTCCCGCAGACACCAAGTCTGCAACATTCTTGCCGCCAAAGTAGCCGGCCAGGACCAGCGGCTTATCTTCGGCAATCATCTGCTTGGTCAACGTGACCGTGTCGTCGGGCCTCCCCCCATCATCCTTGCGCAAGAGTGTGAACTTATGACCGTTGATGCCGCCGGCCTTGTTCAGGGCGGTGAAATGCAATTGCATGCCGGCGGCGTAAGCGCGGCCTTGACCGGCCTCCGGCCCTGACATGGGGCCGACCTGGCCTACTACGATCTCTGCGGCGAGTGTCGGACCGGCTCCCATCAAAAAACCACCCACAGTCAGTGCCATCAGGATTTCGGCGAAAGCTGACGACAAGCAACGGTTGCACATGGTGAGACTTTCCTTTTTGTGCGGTGGCCACCACCAGTTCCATCGTCAGGTTCGGGCCTGCCTGAGCAGGGACTGAATTCAATTGGGGGTCAAGGAGAGATTCGCGACCCGTCTCGTAGACGGCCGAAACGCGTGCCGTCATCGACCCAGGCTTCGAACTGCAGCAGCGCCAGCAATTGGCGAACCTTGACGCCTTGCGGTCGAGCCAGGTTGTCGCGAAGCGTTGCCACGCGCTCTTCCGGAAGAATGCCCGTTGTGCATTGTTCGAATTTGATTTGCCGCTCCAACGGCGAAAACGGATTCAGGAATGACCCTTTGGCGTGGTGAACCACACGCTCCAGGTGCCGTCCGTCCTTCAAGGTTACGACTGTGGTGTGGGGAAGCAGCTGCGTTGCGGTTTCTACGCGTGTCGAGTCCAGGTGCATTGCGACGCGTGGCATGAGGCGCCGGGTCAGGTCGTCCTGCACCGCTTGCGGCGTGAAGTCAGCCAACGTGACCGTGCCGTAACGGAGCATCGTTGCCACCGCGTAGGGCATGGAGAACATGGCCTCGCGGGGATCCCGCGGCTCCGGGTATTTGAGGTTCACCAGGTTGACGCGCCCGACCAATGTTTCGACGCGCTCCACGTCCTCCATGCCGAATCGGTATTCCGTGGCCAGGGCTTGCAACGCGTCCAGACAGCGGTGTGTGGACGCACAGTTGGGATACAGCTTGAACGCCAGGCCGTGGCTGTCGATCGCCAGCGGGCCGTCGTTGACCGCGGCCACGGACTGCCAGTTGGCAGCCGAGTCCCCGGCGTAGAGTGCGCCAAACCCATGCGGGCCTTCCAGGGCTTTATCACTGCCGGTGACGCCCGATGCCGCAAGCGATGCGGCCAGCACACCGCCTTGGGCCGCCAATCCGGCATGCACGGGTTTCGTGTCGGTGCCGAACTGGACCTTGGGCCCAGCTGCCATGGAAACAGCCAGGCTGAGGGCGTGTGTCATACCGCCGACGCCCAGCCCGAGCAGCCTGGCGCAAGCGGCTGCGGCAGCAATGACACCAATGGTTTGGGTGCCATGCCAGCCTTTTTCGGCATGGGACCGGTCCATCGCCATCCCGACGCGGGCCATCACCTCGCTTCCGACTATCAGCGCGTCCAGCACGGCGTCCAGCGTGGCGTCGATCTCGTGGGCTTGCGCCAGAAGGGCCGGGATCACAGCGCAGCCAAAATGGCCGCCTGCGACCAAAAACATCTCATCAAGCTCCCGCGCATGGGCTGCCGTGCCGTTGGCCAGCGCGCTGAAGGCGGCACAAGTCCCGGTGCTGCTGCCCACTATCGGGACCGGACCCACGGCGCGCAATCCCGCCCGTACAGAGGCGCAAACCGGGTCCCCAGCACCTGCCACCATGGCAGCAATGGTGTCCTCCAGGGAGTGCTCTGCCGTGCGCAAGGTGGATTCACCCCATTGATTGGGGACCGTGGCAGCCCAGTGCGCGAGAACCTGGGTAGCGGGGACGGGGGAACTGAGCATGCTTGTCCTTGGGGCCTGTTTTGGTATGTGGTTGCGCCTGTCAGCGCAACCGGGTGTGGAGCGAATGGCAGACACGCAGCAGCAGGTCTACGCGAGAAGGCAAGGCAAGCTCAGTCAAGCTTCACTCCGGCATTACGGATTACGTCACCCCATTTTTTGGCCTCGCTGTCGATATGCGTCTTGAAAAACTCGGGGGTTCCCCCGAGTGCGACCTGCCCCACTTGCGCGAATTCGGCTTTGGTCGCAGGCGCCTGCAGCCAGTTGTTGATCTCACGGTTCAGGCGCAGGATCACGGGCCGAGGCGTGCCGGTCGGTGCCACAATGCCGCCCCAGGCCACCACCTCGAAGCCTGCAATGCCGGCCTCTTCCATGGTCGGCACGTCGGGCAGCAGCGCCGAGCGACGTTTGCTGGTAACCGCGAGCGGACGCACCTTGCCCGACTGGATCGCGCCCACCATGGACGGCAGGTTGTCGAACATGAAGTCGATCTGCCCGCCGATCAGGTCACTCTGCGCCTGCGGGGCGCCGCGGTAGGGAATGTGGTTGAAGCTGATACCGGCTTTTTCCTTGAGGATTTCCCCGCTGAGGTGGCTGGTGGTGCCGTTGCCACCCGAGCCCATGGCCAGGCGGCCCGGGTGGCTCTTGGCATAGATGACCAATTCGCGCACCGAGGCTGCGGGCAGGCCCTGGCGGACCACCAGCACGTTGGGCACCTGCGAGAGCACGGCCACCGGCGCCAGGTCTTTGTCGGGGTTGTAGGGCATCTTGGAAATCAGGCTGCGGTTGATGGCCATGGTCACGATATTGCCGAAGCCCAGCGTATAGCCGTCGGGTTTGGCGGTGGCCACCGCCTGCATGGCAATGGTGCCTGCCGCGCCGGGGCGGTTCTCGACGATCACCGCTTGTTTGAGCTTGTCCTGAAGGTAGTAGGCCAGTTTGCGGCTGGTCTGGTCGGGCGTGCCGCCGGCGGCCGAGGGCACGATCAGCTTGATGGGCTGGGCGGCGGGCCAGTCTGCCGCCAGGGCGGTGCCAGCCAGCGCGGCCGTCGCCAACAGGAGCACAAGGCGTGTTTGAAATTTCAGCATCGGTGACTCCAACGTTTTGTTCTTGATGGGCTGCCCACTGGGGCGCCCTGAATATCAGGCATGAGCGCCGGACTGTCCAACGGAATAAGCGCATACCCCCCTGCATTTATTTCATGCCCGCATAGCCTTTTTCATTGCGGGAGAACGGATGCCATGTCAATAATGGCCGTAACCGCCATGAAATATCCGACGCAGCGCCACCTGCCCTCCATCGTCAACCTCAACACCTTCGAGGTCATTGCACGGCGCCTGAGCATCACTGCCGCAGCCGATGAACTGGGCCTGACGCAAAGCGCGGTGAGCCGCCAGCTGTCGGACCTGGAGGGCTTTGTCGGCGTTGCACTGTGCCGGCGCACAACTAGCGGGATGGAGCTGACGGTTGACGGTGCCAGCTACCTGCGGCGGGTGCGAACCCTGCTGGACGAGCTGGAGTCGGCGACCATCGCCGCGTCCATGGGCTCCATGCCAGGCAAGATACTGCGGCTGTCTGTGCCCACCACCTTTGGCACGCTGTGGGCCATGCCTCGGCTGTGCGCCTTCGCCATCGCGCACCGGCAAATCCAGCTGGACGTGGCCACGCATACCGGGCCCATCAGCATGCGCGACTCGGGGCTGGACGCGGCCATCGTCTACTGCGAAGGGCCGGAGCCCGGCTGCGTGGCCGACCTGCTACACCCCCTGCACTCCTTTCCTCTTGCAGCTCCCACGCTAAGCCGGCTGGCAGCGCCGCTGACGGGCACACAAATGGCAGCGCTGCCCTTGCTGCACCAGAGCATGGTGCCCAACTCATGGCCGGCCTACCTGCGGCAGCTGGGCGCGTCTGTAGAAGTCCCGATGCCGGGTGCCCACTACGGTCTGCTGTCGCTTGCATTGATGGCAGCGGAGGCCGGTCTGGGCGTCGCATTGGCGCCGGACTATGTGAGCGCATCGGCGCTGCAGACCGGGCGCCTGGTCAAGCTGAATGACAAGCCCTTTATTTCGCCGCGCAGTTACTTTCTGGTGACGACGAACGAGCGCGCCAAGGCGCCCGTGATCCAATCGCTGCGCCAGTGGTTGACGGGCCAGTCGCCGCCTGGCCTTTGAGGCTTCGGCGGCGGCCTCCTGAATGAAGCAGAGGCGGCGTGTTCCAACACACGTGGATTGGGGAGGGTAGATACTGCTGCCGCCGTTTTTTTGACGCTTCATCTCAAAACAGTAACTGGCTCCCGATGACACTCTGGTAGAGATGCCGGCGGCTGCACAGATGCGGGCAGCCTGACGGGCTCGAACGCGCTGTTCGAAGTGGGTGGGCAGTACCGGCTCACCGACAGGGCGGTACAGGCATTCGGCGGCATGGGTTTCTGCAAAGCGCTGCCAATTGAGCGCTATTACCGCGATGCGCGGGTTTACAGGATTTTCGACGGCACCTCCGAAATTCATCGTACTGTGATTGCAAGCAGCCTCATGAAGCGCGGTGCGGCGTTGTTCGACACCGACACCTGATGAAAGCCTGTTGTCGCGAACCGCATCAGAGTTAACCCCTCGTTGTCATTGCGACCCGAGAACCGCTCTTTTGCAGCTTGTGACAATAGTTTTGCGAGTCCCCTAGAACGCTTAAGTGGCACCGCTCACTCGCCATTCACCAGAGACACCCCATCCACCGGCTTGAGCATCCATGTCGCAAGGTCCACCCCCAAGCCCTGGATCACCGCATCCATTGCACTGCACTCGGTGGTCTCCGCCTTGATGTCGGAATGCTGAATGTGCCTCTGGCGCATGCCTTTGAAGTGCACGGCCGGCAGTCCCGGCCGTTCGAGCGCAGCGTGGATGACCACAATCGTGGGGCCGCCGGCGCTGACGGTCACGACGTCCATGATCTCGATCTTCAGCAAAGGGGCAGCCACCCTACCGACACCCAACGCGGGAAGCACAACTTCATACCGCGCTTTCAACCGGTCTTGCACCGCCCGGCGCAATGGGTCCGGCACGCCACACGCATCATCGGACTCAGACATCTGGCGGCCTCGGTAATGCCCGTACACCACTGGTGGCAGTACCACCGTGTTGTAAGCAGCAGGCGCGGGTGGCGTTCGTTCCAACGGCTGGGGATCGTGCGAGCCGCAAGCGGCGAGAATTGAACTCACCGCTATCGCGATGCAGGTATTGCGCAGGGATTGCCTTGCTGTCATTGACTGACGGGGAATTGGACAAGAAGCGGGGTATGCACCGACGCTCCTTCAAAGTTCCGGCGCCAGGTCAGGCAAGCTGTTTTATTTGTACGAATACTTCAAATAAATATCGGTATTCTCATCGCCTCTTGTTTTCCCATTCAGGATGTATTTGGCCATTGAGCCGATGTCTTCCAGGTCAAACCCATGAATGGTTCGGCCTAACAGGAACGAAACCGTATAGTCTTCCCAGCTCTTGCCGAGTGTGCTGGCGATACCTGCGGCTTTGTGGATGAATTCCCAGGTTTCCTGCTCCGTGAGATACCCCGCCCAATAGCACCACCTGGCCAATGACACCGCCCTCATGGTGTCCCAGCCAAAAGTCGACCGCGTCGCTTCCACGGACGCCAGGGGAATTCCCAGTTCTTTTGAAATCTCTTTTTGAGCTGCCTTGACTTGCCCCGACGAGCCTTGAAGGAAGGCATCAATGTCTTTGCTTTTATTGAGGTTGAGCAGGTTTTCGAGCGCCTCTTTGGCGTCGTTGGAATTCTCGATTTCCCATTGATTCTTGAGCCCGGCAATGTATGTGTTCAAGTCATCTTCCGGAAGAATGGTCAGGATTTTTTCGAACCGGTTGCTGAACAGGATTCCGCCAAATGCCAGTGCTCTTTTTTGTTTTTCATCCAATGGATTGCCGGAGTGCTTTGATTTGAATTCGTCGAGCTGGCGGGCCTTTTTTTTCTTCATGTAGACAAAAAGCACGGCAAAGTACACGGCAAACACACATGCAACTGAAATAACGATGGACATCGTAGACATCATTCCCCCTGAATTTATTAATGATGAGAGGCCACGCATGAGCAGTCATGCGTGGCCTGCGTGAAAAAGCTGCCCATACTCCAGCGTGACGCTGACACGAGCCTTGCTAAAGCAATGAAGCAACGGAGTGGCGAGTAACTTTGTGTGTCCAAGGTCACGCATCATCGGCATGCACGACGGCGTCAAGAGCAAAGAAGCAACTCACGCTGCGCGCGCTCTGCTGCCCGCGCCAATTCGGCGCCGGTGCTGCGTCGATCACACCGAACCGAGATGAAGCGCCACCTCGAAAGGGGCCTGGCAGCCGACCCGCTCGAAAGCGGGGCAGGCATCAATGTAAGCCCGAAATGCAGGCAGGCCAGACGGCGTAGCGCACCATTCATTGCCGCTTCCCAAGGCTTGGAGTTCTGCCGTAGGTGGGAATCGAAAGGTCAGGGACAGCTGAAGGATGCCCTCATCATCATCTTCATCCTCGTCGCCACCACCGTCACCACCCGTCATAAGCTGGCGAGTGATGTTGAGCTCAAAGTGCGTTAAGTCGCCCCAGTTATAGGT
The DNA here is from genome assembly GCF_056405595.1 of Polaromonas sp. P1_G1. Classification (NCBI taxonomy): domain Bacteria; kingdom Pseudomonadati; phylum Pseudomonadota; class Betaproteobacteria; order Burkholderiales; family Comamonadaceae; genus Polaromonas; species Polaromonas sp. P1_G1. Next base: position 151,377 of record NZ_JBFUBU010000002.1, on the reverse strand, counting down.
GCCCCACTGAAAGAGCAGCATATCTCCGTCTTCCTCGAGGACGCATCCATCGCATCGTTCGGAGGCGTAGAAGGCAAGCATGGCCTCCACACCTTCGGAGGCTGTGAGTGCCGACGCGGGGCGACCGCCAAGCAAGAGGCGCTGCTCAAATGCAGCGAGTGAGTTAGCCGGTGTCATAAGGAGCCATCCGTGACCTTCGGGAACGGAACGCCTTTCATCTCGGCAAGAAAGCAATACTTCGGCTCAAAGTCACCCACGTAGGTCAGGGCAATCTTGCCTTCCCAGGTGATATCGAACAGGCCCGCACCCTCCACACGGGAAAAGGCGATTGCGTGATCCACCACGCAATCATGCCCGAGCAGATAGACATGAAATGCACGCGCTTCGTAGGCTTCCGTCAGGTCATAGGGAGGCGGGTCCAAATGGAGCCGAAGTCCATCAACAGACCCGGGCGCGAACTGTGCGAGGGAACAGCCTCGAAAGCCGCCCTGATGCCACTGGTCGGAGGAGATGGTGCAACTGCCGTAGTTGCACCAGACCCCCGGCGCCTCCCAAGCCGAGGGATGGTCCTCGTCCGCATCTTCTTCGATGTCTCTTTCGGCGTCGTAATCCTCGGTTTCCAGATGGAAGTGAAACCACACGTCGTCGCCCCTGCGCTCGGCGGACCACCGAAACTGCTTGAGGGCATGGCCTTCAGGCCACGGGTTGTCCGGGAACGTAATTCGACCTGACTTCATAGGGCGTAAACCTCTTTGTCGTTACAAATTATTCTCATCAACATGCAAATTGCACTGCGCTCCTTTCCCATTGACTTCAATGGAGATGAGCGGCGACCGCGCTCGTCATCACAAACACCCGGTCCTCCGGGCCTCACAAATGAAGCCAGCCTAGAACCTGACTGAAAGCCACCATGGGAACCCTGCAAGCAAGACTTTGATGAAGTCCAAGCCAATTGCACGCGAACCAGCCAAACGGCATGAGGAGTAGCAGCACGATGAAAGCGCTAGTCAAATAGCTCAGAGGCCTTCTCCTTCGGATCTGGATGATGAAGTCAACCAAAAACGCGCCTAGCATGACCAAGGTAATGAACCCAAGAAGAATGGCAATCCCCAGGCCAGCATCCCCGTGGCGCTCTTGTGTGCGTGCATACTCAAACGCGCTTTGTGCGTAAAGATGCAGAAGGAACAATGGCGTCATAAACGCCACGAGCCGAATGACTAGCGGTAATACGTGATTTCTCATTGAGGCCTGACACCTGAGTTAGCTGCGCCGCGAAGCGGTTCCGGCATGAACGAATCACCGGCCCGGCTACGGCGATCTGTTTTTAGGCTCATAGACTAATCAGTATTCTTCAAAGCTTGCTCCAGGCGCTCCACGTACCGTTCAGCCCAGCCTTGGAGCATCTCATCCTCGTCTTCACTGTTGAATATGCGGATGACCTCATTGAAGAGCTCATTGCGCAGGGAGCTGCTCTCATCGACGTAGAGCCCGACAACCTGGATGGCTTCAACGCGCGCCAGGTCAAACTCCAGGGGTTCCCGGAGCACATCAAGAAGCAGCTGGGAGACATCGTCCTGGTTCGCCTCCGAATCAAGCGCCCGGATGATTTCGCATTTGCGATGGTTCAAGCCGGAATCCGGCAAGTGATCCGTGGCCCAGGGCATGGCTCGATATTCGGCAACAAGGTCATTCATCGGTAAAGCCTAAACGCTGGGTGACGGTCGGGAGAACCCCGCGGACCGATTCTAGGCTGACAGTTTGACCTTCACCTACGCACGATGAACGAAGCGGGGTTCCCAAAAAAAAGCTCAACCAGGCGCCGCGCCCGGTCCGTACAAAGGCGCAACACTGTTGTACAGCGACGCAAAACGCGCCGCGCGCTCTTTCCATCGCGCTTGCTCGACGGGCCGGGGCGAAAAGCTGTCCAATGCCGCGGGCGCCTTGAAGACATCCTGCGCGTCGGCCTTGTCCACACAAAGCCAGGCCAGCCGGGCCGCGCCCAGGGSGGGGCCCACGGCGGAGTCCTCGCGCCGGATCACTTCCAGCCCTGTGGCGTCGGCCAGCATCTGCGCCCAGTAGGCGCTGCGCGAGCCGCCGCCGATCAGGCTGACCTTTTCGAGCCCGGCGCCGGTGGCCTGCAAGGCCGCGATGCCCTGGGCCAGCCCATGGCACACGCCTTCCAGGGTGGCATTGACCAGGTCGGCGCGTTCGGTGCCGGCATTCAGGCCGAAGAACACGGCCTGGGCATGCGGGTTGTTGTGGGGTGTGCGTTCTCCGTTCAGGTAGGGCAGGAACAGCGGCGTGGACGATCTCAAGCCGCGCGCCTCGGCCTCGGCCAGCAGCCGTTCCACGTCGGGCTCGCCGACCAACGAGGCGGTGAAATCCAGGCACGACGCCGCCGACAGCATGACCGACATCAGGTGCCAGGCCTGCGGCAAGGCATGGCAGAAACTGTGCACGGCCTGCCCGGGATTGGAGACAAATTCACGCGTGGCGACGAACACCACGCCCGAGGTGCCCAGCGACAGCATCGCGTCGCCGGCACGGAAAACGCCGGCACCAAGCGCGCCGGCGGCGTTGTCGCTCGCGCCGGCGGCCACCGGGATGGGGCGCAAGCCCCAGCGCTGCGCAATATCCGCACGCAGGCTGCCCGTCGGCTCCGGCCCCTCTTGCAGTGCCGGCATGTGCGCGCGCGACAAGTTGCAAGCAGCGAGCAGTTCGTCGCTCCAGTCACGCCTGGCAACGTCAAGCCACAGCGTGCCTGCCGCATCGGACATGTCGCTGGCGTATTCGCCGGTCATGCGCCAGCGCAGCCAGTCCTTGGGCAACAGCACGCGGCGCACGCGCTCGAATACCGCCGGCTCATGGCGCGCCACCCACAAGAGCTTGGGCGCCGTGAAGCCGGGCATCATCATGTTGCCGGTGATCTGCCGCGACCGGGGCACCTTGTTTTCCAGCAACTCGCATTCCGCGGCGGAACGCCCGTCGTTCCAGAGCATGCAGGGCCGCAGGACCTGGTCTTGCGCATCGATCAGGGTGGCGCCGTGCATCTGGCCGGTCAGGCCGATGCACTCCACGTCGCCGGGGCTGTGCCCCGCCGCCGCCAAACCGGCCAGCGCTTCCCGGACGGCGCCATCACAAGCTTGCCACCAGGCATCGGGATGCTGCTCGCGCCACAGCGGCTGCGGCTGGTCGACCGCCAGGGGCGCCGTGCCGACGGCCAGCACCTGGTGCCGGCGGTCCAGCACGACAGCCTTGACGCTGGAGGTCCCGAGATCGATGCCGAGGAACATGCGTCAGCGCATCGGCGTCCACTTGGCCTGGCTGCCGGCGGACTCCACCACTTTTTCGATGAAGCGCACGCCGCGCGCGCCATCGGCCAGACGTGGATAGTCGGCGTCCAGCGGATCCGGCGCCAGGCCGGCCTGCAGCGCGCGGATATGCGCGGCCACGCCGAGGTAGACGTTCGCGAAGGCTTCGAGGAAGGCCTCGGGATGGCCGGTCGGCAGACGCGTGGCGCGGCGCGCGGCCTCGCCCAGCCAGGGCGAGCCGCGGGTCAGCACGCGCGCGGGCCCGTCGATGGGCGAATGAACCAGCCGGTTCGGCTCTTCCTGGTGCCAGGTCAGCGTGCCTTGCGTGCCGAACACCCGCAGGCGCAGGTCGTTCTCGCAACCCACCTCGATCTGCGAGGCGATGAGCACACCCCTGGCGCCGTTGCTAAAGCGCAGCAGCGCATTGCCGTCGTCGTCCAGCCGGCGGCCGGGCACAAAGGCGGTCAGGTCGGCGCAGATGCTGTCCAGTTCCAGCCCGGTGACGGTCGCCACCAGGTTCTCGGCGTGCGAGCCGATGTCGCCGATGGCGCCCGCCAGGCCGCTGCGTGCGGGGTCGGTGCGCCAGCCGGCCTGCTTCTGGCCCGTCGCTTCGAGGTTGGTGGCAAGCCAGCCCTGGTTGTATTCAACGATGACCTTGCGTACTTCGCCGATCACGCCCTTGGCCACCAGCTCGCGGGCTTCGCGCACCATGGGATAGCCGGTGTAGTTATAGGTCACCCCGAAGACGCAGCCGCTGCGCTGCACGGCATGCTCCAGCGCCTGGGCCTCTTCGCTGCTGTGCACCAGCGGCTTGTCGCAGACCACGTGGATGCCCGCCTCGGCGAAGGCGAGCGCCACCGGGAAGTGCACGTGGTTGGGCGTGACGATGGACACGAAGTCGATGCGGTCCTGCGCCGGCCGTTTCAGCTCGTCGGCCAGCAGGTCTTGCCAGCGGCCGTGGTTGCGTTCCGGGCGCAGGCCGAGTTCCCGGCCTGACGTGCGTGCGCGCTCAGCGTCGGACGACAGCGCGCCGGCCACCAGTTCCATCTGCCCATCCAGCGCCATGGCCTTGCGGTGCACGGCACCGATGAAAGCGCCCTGCCCGCCGCCCACCATGGCATAACGCAGTTTTTTCATGACCCGGCCATCCCGCCTTGTTTGGCCTTGTCGAAAACCGCGTCGAAGGCGCCGGCCGCCGGCTTGAAGTCCAGGCGCTTGGAATAGGCGGCGCTTTCGGTGGCGCCGTGGACCCGGTCCATGCGGCTGTCCTCCCATTCCACGCTCAGCGGGCCAGCGTAGCCGATGTCATTCAGGGCCACGATGATGGACTCGAAGTCGATCATGCCGCGGCCCACGCTGCGAAAGTCCCAGTGGCGGCGCGCGTCGCCGAAGCTGGTGTGGCCGCCGAACACGCCCACGGTGCCGTCGCCTTTGCCCCACCACACGTCTTTCATGTGCACGTGGTAGATGCGGTCATGGAAGGTGCGCAGGAATTTCACGTAGTCCACCCCCTGGTAGCCCAGGTGGCTGGGGTCGAAATTGAAGCCGAAGCGCTTGTGCCCCGCCACGGCTTCGACGGCGCGCTGCGCCGAGGCGGTGTCGAAAGCGATCTCGGTGGGGTGGACCTCCAGGGCAAAGTTCACGCCCACGGACTCGAAGGTGTCCAGGATGGGCTTCCAGCGTTGCGCGAAGTCGCGAAAGCCTTGCTCCCAGTACTCTTGCGAGGTCGGCGGGAAGGCGTACAGCGAATGCCAGACCGACGAGCCCGTGAAGCCGGTGACGGCCTTCACGCCTAGCCTGGCCGCGGCAAGGGCGGTGTCCTGCATCTCTCGCGCGGCGCGCTGGCGCACGCCTTCCGGATCGCCGTCGCCCCAGACATGCGCGGGCAGGATGGCCTTGTGGCGTTCATCGATCAGGTCGCACACGGCCTGGCCCACCAGGTGGCTGCCGATGGCAAAACAGCGCAGGCCGTGTTTTTCGAGCAGCGCGCGCTTGTCCTTCGCATAGCTTTCGCTCGCCAGCGCTTCCTGCACGTTGAAATGATCGCCCCAGCAGGCCAGCTCGAGCCCGTCATAGCCCATGCCGCGCGCCAGGGGTGCGAGTTCGGCCAGTGGCAGGTCTGCCCACTGTCCGGTAAAAAGTGTGACGGGTCTGGCCATGGCTGCCTCAGAACGGAGAGTCGGGGAAATAGTATTGCTTGGCGTTGTCCTTGGTCACCAGCACCGAGGGGATGATGGTGGAGGCCGGCAGCTTCTCGCCCTTGACGCGCGCGGCCGCGGTGAGCTTCATCGCGTCGGCGATCATGCTGGGCGAATAGGTGACGTCGGCCGTCACGGTTTTGTCGCCGTCCATCACCTTCTTGATGTAGTCCTTGGAGCCTGCGCCTCCCAGCACCAGCTTGACGTCGGTTCGTTTGGCCTGCTCGATGGCCTTCTGCACGCCGACGGCCATGTCGTCATCGGAAGCCCAGACGGCGTCGATCTGCTTGAAGCGCGTCAGGAAGTCCTGCATCACCTTGAAAGCGTCGTCGCGGTTCCAGTTGCCGTGCTTGGCGTCCAGTACCTTGATGCCCGGCTGGCCCTTCATCACAGCCATGAACGCGTCCACGCGCTGGTTGTCGATGACCGTCGGGATGCCGCGCAGCACAACGACGTTGCCCTTGCCGCCCAGCGCCTTGGCCAGGTATTCGCCCGACACTTTGCCGAAGCCGGGGTTGTCGCCCGCGACGTAGGCGTCCTGGGCGCTGGGGTCGGTCAGGCCGCGGTCGACCACCGTCACGTACACGCCCCTGCCTTTGACCTGGGCCACGGGCTGCGTCAGCGGGGCCGACTCGAAGGGCAGGATGACCAGCGTGTCGATCTTGTTGGCCGTGTGCAGGTCCTGGACCTGGTTAGCCTGCTCCGCGGCGGAGCCGGCGGTCTTGACGGTGACCTTCAGGCCGGGGTATTGCTTTTCCAGCTCCGTCTTGGTGCGGTTGGCCCAGTACACCACGCCGCCCGTCCAGCCGTGGGTGGCGGCCGGGATGGACACGCCGATGTGCGGCTTGTTCTGCGCCAGCGCCGCCGGCGCGGTGCCGAACAAGGCCAGCACGGCGGCGCCTGCCGCGAGCAATTGGGTGATCGGTTTCATGGTTTGTCTCCTCTTTGGGTTGGCTGAAAAACGGCAGTGCCGGTGGTGAAATCCATCATTTGCGCCCGCGCTGGAAGAACGCCACCGCGATGATCACGAAGCCCTGTACCGCGGCGTTCAGGTACACGCTGATGATGCTGGTGAGGTTCAGGATGTTGCTGATCACCGAAAGCAGCACCGCGCCGATCACGGTGCCGGTGATGCTGCCGGCGCCGCCCTTGAGCGCCGTGCCGCCGACGATCACCGCCGCGATCGCCTCGAGCTCCCAGAGCAGGCCCGTGGCCGGCGAAGCCGAGCCCAGGCGCGGCACGTAGAGCACGGTGGCTACACCCACGCAGATGCCCAGCAGCATGTAGGTGAGCACCTTCACGCGGTCCACGTCGACGGCCGCGTAGCGGGCCACCTGCTCGTTGGAGCCTATGGCTTGCACATAGCGGCCGTAGGCGGTCCGGTTCAGGATCAGGCCGCCCAGCAGTGCGACCACGATGAAGACCCATACCGGCACCGGCACGCCCAGCCAGCTGCCGTAGTACACCGGGCCGTAGGCGCTGGCCAGCGCGCCGTCCAGCGTGATCGCGCCGCCGTTGGAAAAGTAGGTCAGGTAGGCGCGGAAGATGCCCAGCGTGCCCAGGGTCACGATGAAGGGTTCGATGCGCCCCTTGGTGATCAGCAGGCCATGGGCCAGGCCGAACAGCGCACCGAGCGCGATGGCGCAGGCCATGCCGGCCAGGATGGCGGCCAGCGGCGGCCAGCCGGCGCCCGCGGCGGCGTTCATCAGCAGGATCATGGTGCCCGCGATCAATGCCGCCATCGAGCCCACGGAAAGGTCGATGCCGCCGGAGATGATCACGAAGCACATGCCCACGGCGATGATGCCGATGAAGGCCGTGCGCGTGAGGACGTTCATGACGTTGTCCAGGCTGGCGAAGTTCTCGTTCAGCATGGCGCCGAGCAGGCACACCAGGACCAGGCCCGCCAGCGGGCCGCCGCCGCGCAGGCCGGGCCAACGGCGCGCGGCCATAGGCGCCGGCGCTGCGCCGGCCATGGGCTTAGTGGGTTCCAGTTGCATGGGCGATCAGCAATTCTTCGGTGAGCTGGTCCTGCGGCAGCTCGGCCGCCAGCCTGCCCTGGCGCATGACGATGACGCGGTGGCAAAGGCCGATGAGCTCCAGCAGCTCGGACGAGACGATGACCACGGCGCGGCCCTCGGCGGCCAGGCGCTGGATCAGGAAATAGATGTCGCGCTTGGCCCCCACGTCCACGCCGCGCGTTGGCTCGTCAAGCACCACGACTTCCGGCCGCGGCTGCAGCACGCGGGCCAGCGCCAGTTTCTGCTGGTTGCCGCCGGACAGCGCCGATGCCGGCACACCGGCCGACGCACGGATGCCGAAGGCCTCGCTGGCCTGCTTGAGGGCCGCGCGCTCCGCTGCGGGATCGAGCCAGGGCCGGGCGTACTGCTCCAGCGCCATCAGGGTGAGGTTCTCTGCCAGGCCCATGCGCAGGTGCAGGCCGCGGCCCTTGCGGTCTTCGCTCAGGTAAGTCAGCCCCCGGCCCGCGGCCGAGCGCGGGCTGCGCCGCGTCCATGGGCGGCCCGTGATCTCCACCGCCGCGCAGCTCGACGGGCGCAGGCCCAGCAAGCCCTCGAACAACTCGGTTCGCCCGGCGCCGACCAGCCCGGCGAAACCCAGGATCTCGCCGGAGCGCACCTGAAAGCTCACGTCCCGCGCCCAGCCGGGCACCTGCAGGCCCTCAACTTTCAGCAGCACCTGCGCGCCGTCCGGCACGGGTTGCCGCGGGGGAAACAGGTCGCTCAGTTCACGGCCCACCATGAGGTTGGCCATCTGGTGCCGGCTCACGCTGCCCGTGAGCCGCTGCGCCACCAGGCGGCCGTCGCGCATGACCAGCACCTCATCAGTGATGCGCTCGACTTCATCCAGTTTGTGCGAGATGTACAGCACCGTGGCGCCCTTGTCGCGCAATTGCGCGATCAGGCCGAACAGCCGGTCGATTTCCGACGGCGTGAGCGTGGCGGTGGGTTCGTCCATCACCAGCACGCGGGCATTGCGGCTCAGCGCCTTGGCGATCTCCACCAGCTGCTTCTCGGCCACGATCAGGTCGCGCACCCGCCGGCCGGGGCTGCAGGTAAGCCCCACCGAGCGCATGGCCGCCTCGGCGCGGCGCGCCATCTCTGCCTCGTCCAGAAAGCCGTGGCGTATCAACTCGTGCCCGAGGAAGATGTTCTGGGCGATGGTCAGGTCATCGGCGAGGTTGAACTCCTGGTGGATCATCACGATGCCTTCGGCTTCGGCGTCGCGCGGGCCGCGGAAACTCACGGCCTGGCCGGCGATCTCCACCGAACCCTCGCTGGCCTGTTCGTAGCCGGCCAGTATCTTCATCAGCGTGGACTTGCCGGCGCCGTTCTCGCCCAGCACACCGTACACGCGGCCGGGTGCGAAAGCGAAGCTCACGCCGTGCAGCACCTGGACCGGCCCGAAGCGCTTTGTCACCTGCTGGAAGCCGACGGCCGGGTTCATTCTGGGCTCTCAAGCGACGGGATCGAAGATCGCGGCGTTCACGCGGTTTTCCAGCCACTCCTGCCGGCCGCTCACCGGCCGCGGCCTGAGGTCCTGGACGAAAGCGTATTCCGCGACCTCGCTGAGCTTCATGTCCCCGCCCAGGATGCCGCGGCCCAGGTCGCCCTCCCAGCGGGCATAACGCTCGGCGCGAAAGCGCTCGAGCTCACCGGCCTCGATGAGCCGCGCGGCGCTCTTGAGCGCCAGGGCGAGCGCGTCGATGGCGCCGGCGTGGCCATGCAGCAGGTCCACCGGATCCATGCTCTGGCGGCGCACCTTGGCGTCGAAGTTGAAACCGCCGCTGCCGACGCCGCCGGCGCGCAGGATTTCATACATCGCCAGCGTGAGGTCTTCCACGCTGTTGGGGAACTGGTCGGTGTCCCAGCCGTTTTGCGGGTCGCCCCGGTTGGCGTCGATGCTGCCGAAGATGCCCAGCGAAGCGGCCGTGGCGATTTCATGCTGGAAGCTGTGGCCCGCCAGCGTGGCGTGGTTGGCCTCGATGTTCAGCTTGATCTCGTGCTCCAGGCCGAATTCCTTGAGGAAACCGTAGACCGTGGCGCTGTCGTAGTCGTACTGGTGCTTGGTCGGCTCCAGCGGCTTGGGCTCAATCAGCAGCTGGCCCTGGAAACCGATCTTGTGCTTGTGCTCCACCACCATCTGCATGAAGCGGCCGAGCTGGCGGCGCTCGCGCCGCAGGTCGGTATTGAGCAGCGTGTCGTAGCCTTCACGGCCGCCCCACATCACGTAGTTGGCGCCGCCCAACCGATGGGTGGCATTGAGCGCGCTGAAAACCTGGGTCGCGGCATAGGCGAAGACTTCGGGGTCGGGGTTGCTCGCGGCCCCGGCGGCGTAGCGCGGATGGCTGAACAGATTGGCCGTGCCCCAGAGCAATTGGATGCCCGTCTCCTGCTGCTTCTGCGCCAGCACGTCAACCATGGCCGAGAGGTTGCCGCGGTAGTCCGCCAGGCTCGCGCCCTCCGGCGCCACGTCGGTGTCATGAAAGGTGTAGAAGGGAACGCCCAGCCGCGAGATCAGGCCGAAGGCGGCGTCGGCCTTGCGGCGCGCCAGCGTCAGCTCGTCGCCGGGCACGTGCCAGGGCCGCGCGAAGGTCGCCTGCCCGAACACGTCGTTACCCGGCCACACAAAGGTATGCCAATAGCAGACGGCGAGCCGCAAGTGCTGCTCCATCGTCTTGCCCAGCACGCGCGCCTTGGCGTCGTAATGGCGGTAGGCCAGTGGATTCGTCGACTGCGGGCCCTCATAGCGGACCGGGGGTAGGGATTCGAAGGAGGTCATGTCTGCATCGGAACAATCAAAGAGGCGATGCTAGCCCTTGTGCCGCCGCGCAAGCTTGCGAATTTGGCGAGCGCGGCTTATGAAATTTCTTTCTGCATTGCAGCAATTGACGTGAACTCAGCCGGGCCGCGCTGCGTGGGTGCCGGCGCCGGACACTGCCAGGTAGCAGGCATACAGTGAAGTGGTCGCCGTGATGAACAATCTGTTACCCCGGGGACCGCCGAACTCGAGATTGGCCACAGGCTCCGGGATGAGGATCTTGCCGAGCAACTCGCCGCGCGGCGTGAAGCAGTGGACGCCGTCGCCGGCACTGGTCCACACATTGCCGAGGGCGTCCACGCGCAGCCCGTCCGGGATGCCGGCGTCCACCGTTGCGAACACTTCGCCTCCGCGCAGCTTGCCTTCTTCCACCTCGAACGCGCGGATATGGCGCGGCCCCCCGGGGTTGTGCGAGGCGCCCGAGTCCGCGATGTACAGCCGCTTTCCGTCAGGCGAGAATGCCAGCCCGTTCGGCTGGACAAAATCGGTCGCGGCCGCGTCCACCCGGCCGCTGGCGGGATCGACGCGGAACACGTAGCGGCCTCCGTATTCAGGCTCCGCCGTGTAACCCTCATAGTCGGAAAGGATGCCGTAGGTCGGGTCGGAGAACCACAAGGCCCCGTCGGGCCCGGCCACCAGGTCGTTCGGCGAGTTGAGTTTTTTTCCCTGGAAGGAGGAGGCGATCACCGTGCGGCGGCCGTCGTGTTCGGTGCGGCTCACGCAGCGCGTGCCATGCTCGCAACTGAGCAGGCGGCCCTTGCCGTCGCGCGTGTTGCCGTTGGTGAAATCGGAGGGCTTGCGGAACTCCACGACGCATCCGGGCCCGGCGCCATCGGGCACCCAGCGCAGGATACGGTTGTTGGGGATATCGCTGAACAGCAGGAAATCGCCCGCGGGGAAATACACCGGCCCTTCGGCCCAGCGCGCGCCGGTGTAGAGCTTCTCGACAAAGCCGTTGGGCGGCGCCACGCCGCGAAAGCGCGCGTCGTGCAGGCGGAAGTCGCCGCGGATACCGTAGTGTTCACCCATGCTCATTTCACCTTACCTTACCTCACCTTATCTCACTTTGGCTGATCTTCCATACAAGAGCAGCATGGCCAGGATCAGCGCCCCATAAATGATCTGCCGGCCCGCCTCGGGCATCTGCAGGACCGCCAGCATGCTTTGCAGCAGCACGATGAACACCACACCGGCGACCGTGCCCAGGTAGCTGCCGCGCCCGCCCAGGATGTTGGTGCCGCCCAGCACCACGGCCGCGATCGCCGGCAGCAGGTAGGGGTCGCCCATGGCCTGGTAGGCGTTGCCCGAATACCCGGCCAGCAGCACGCCCGCAAATGCGGCCAGCGTGCCGCAGGCGACGAAACAGGCGACCGTCATCCCGGCGGTGCGCACGCCGCTGAGGTAGGCGGCGCGTTCGCTGTTGCCGATCACGTAGACATAGCGGCCCGCCGCCGTGCGCGTCAGCAGCAGGTACACCAGCAGCGAGACGGCAGCCCAGGCCAGCACCGCGTTGGGCAGGCCCGCGGTCCTGCCCACGGCCAGGTCGCGCATCAGCGGGGTGGCCGCGTCCTGCGGTGCATGGCCGCCCGTGTACAGCACCATCAGGCCCTGCAACACGGCATTCGCGCCTAGCGTGAAAATCATCGAGGGAATCCGCAGGAAAGCCACGCCCAGGCCGTTCACCAGCCCGATCAGCGCGCCGCAAAACAGGCCGGCGGGAATGGCCCACCCGGGCCCGAAGGCCGCCCCCGCGGCGGCGGCCATCATGGCGCCGCTGGTGATGGTCCACGGCACGGACAGGTCGATGTGGCCCAGCAGGATGACGGCCATCAGCCCCGCCGCGGCAAGCCCGAGGAAAGCGGCGATCTGCAGCTGCTGCAGCAAGTAAGTGGGCATCAGGAAGTTGCGGTTCACGGCACTGCCGGCCAGCAGCAGCAGCAGGCAGCACAGCGCGACCACGGCGGGCGGGTTCAACAGCAGGCGCCGCAGAAGCCGTGCAGGCCGTCTCTCGGGTCCGAGCGAAGGCTGGGAAGGCTGCGCGGCGGTCAGTTCGCTGGCACTCATCAGAACAGCTCCAGGCGGTTTCTGACGCGCAGCACGCGCGCCGCGCCTATGCACACGGCACCCAGCAGGATCAGGCCCTCGAACAGCGGCTGCCACAGCGCCGGCGCGTTGAAGACGAACAGCAGGTCGCCGATGGTGCGCAGCACGAAGGCGCCGAGGATGGAGCCGACCATCCCGCCGGTGCCGCCATACAGCGAGGTGCCGCCTATCACGACCGCCGCGATGGAATTGAGGGTGTACAGCCCCGCCTGCGGGCCGCTGGCCTCGCCCGACAGCGCGATCAGCGACAGCAGCAGCCCGGCGACGCCCGACAGCAGACCGGCGAGGGTGTAGGCGAGGAATTTGGCGCCCTCGGACGGAACGCCGGAAAGGTAAGCGGCCTGCTCCGACGAGCCGACGGCATAACATGCGCGCCCTATGACCGTGCGCCTGAAAGGTATCCACCCAAGCACCACCAACGCGGCCAGCAGGACCAGGGTGGCCGGGACCACCCCGAACAGCCGGCCGGTCAGGGCGTCCGCCAGGCCCTCGCTGACCTCGCCGCCGGGCGCGGGCCGCAGCAGCAGCGCAAAGCCGAAGTACACCGCGCCGGTGGCGAGCGTGACGATGATGGGCTGAAGGCGCCCGAACACCACGATGGCACCATTGAGGGCGCCCGCCGCCGCGCCGCAGGCCAGCACCAGCACGACGCCCAGGGCCACCTGCCAGGGCGCCCCGTTCACCACCGTGGAGGCGAGGCAGCCGGTCATCACCATCACCATGCCGACGGAAAGGTCCAGTCCCCGCGTGATGACGGGCAAGGTCTGCGCCATCGCCACGATGGCCAGCAGCACCGCCTTGTTGGAGGCGGTGGTCACGATGGCCACGGAGATCGAGCGCGGGTGCTCCAGCAGGAACAGCGCGAACATCAGGGCGAACACCGCCAGAGCGGCCAGCGGCCCGCTGTTGCGCCGCAATGCCATGGCCCATTCGCCGCGGCGGGTCATGCCATGGCGGCCTCCCCGCCGCCGGAGGGAACATTGGGCAAGTCGTTGAGCGAAACATTGAGCGAAGAGGCCACGATCGCGTGTTCGCTGATCGCGTCGCCGGCCAGCGTGCGGGCGATCCGGCCTTCATACATGATGAGCACGCGGTCGGCCAGGCCGACCAGCTCCTCGTAATCGGTGGAATACAGCAGCACGGCCACGCCTTCGGCGGCGAGCCGGCGCAGCAGCGCATACAGCTCCTGCTTGGTGGCCACGTCGATGCCGCGGGTCGGGTCATTGAGCAACAGCACGCGCGGCCGGGTCATGAGCCATTTGGCGATCACCACCTTCTGCTGGTTCCCGCCCGACAAGGTCTGCACCGCATCTTGCGTGGAGCCGATCTTGATGCGCAGCTGCTCGACCATGCGCGCTACGGCGGAGTGCTCCGCCACCGCGCTGAGGATGCCCAGACGACCGAGCGCCGGCAGGCTGGCCAGGCTCATGTTCTCCCGGATGCTCATGGGCAGGATCAGCCCCTCGGTCTTGCGGTCCTCGGGGATCAACGCGATGCCCAGCTCCGGATCCCTGCACCGGTGCGGCGCCAGGTTGCGCGGCTCGCCGAACACCTCCACCTTGCCCTGGACGCCCTTGAGCACACCGAACAGGGCCAGCAACAGCTCCCGCTGGCCCTGGCCGTCCAGGCCTCCCAGGCCGACGATTTCGCCCGCCTTGATTTCCAGCGAGATGTCGTGCAGCTCGGGGGCCCAGCTCAGGCCCTGCACGCTGATGGCGGGCTGGGCCCAGGGCGCGGGACCGGTTTTCGGCGGATAGGACTTGGCGACATCGCGGCCTATCATCAGTTGCACCACCTCCTCATCGGAGCGGCTTCCGCTGGGGAAGGTGTCCACGCGTCGGCCGCTGCGAAACACCGAGCAGGTATCGGCCAGCGCCTTGACCTCATGCATGCGGTGTGAAATGAACAGGCAGCCCACACCGCCCGCCCGCAGCTGGAACAGGAGCTTGTAGAGCCGCTCCACGTCCTCGCCGCTCAAGGCGGAGGTCGCCTCATCCAGGATCAGCAGCCGCGGCTGCAGGCTCAGCGCCTTGGCGATCTCGATCAGCTGGCGCCTGGAAAGCGACAGGTCCCGCACGCGTTCCTTGGGATGGATGTCGCTGCAGCCCAGCATGTCCAGCAAGGCCACGGCTTGCTCTTGCTGGGCCTTGGCGTCGATCAGCCCGCGCCGGCGCGGCGGCCGCGCCAGGAAGATGTTCTCCGCCACCGAGAGGTCAGGCACCAGGGACAACTCCTGGAACACGCAGGCGATCCCGTGGTCGCGGGCCACGTTCGGCGAAACCAGGCGCAGCTCGGCCTCCTCCATGAGGATGCGGCCGGCATCGGGCTGCACCACGCCGGCGATGGCCTTGATCAGCGTGGACTTGCCCGCGCCGTTTTCACCGAGCACGGCATGGATTTCACCGGCGTGGCAGGTGAGGTCCGCGCCGTCCAGCGCGCGCACGCCCGCATAGCGCTTGGAGATTCCCTGGAGTTGCAGCAAGGCCTCGGGCATGGCGGCTTCCCTCAGGTGTTGCCTTCGCTCTGTTTCATGATGTCCGGCGCCGTGATGTTGATGTTGCACGGCGGGAACTCATTGGCCACATAAAAGGTGTCCGGCAGATCGGGATAGAAGTTCTTTCCCGGCTCCATCTGCTGGTATTCCACGTAGGGGATGGGCACCGAGATGTACTGGGGCAGCTTCTGTCCCTGCAGCGCGGCGATGGCCGCCTTCAGCGCCACGGCCACCAGGCCGGGCGACTGCGCGGCCGAGGCGCCCTTGAGCCCGTCCTTGTGGTGCGCGTGGACCATCTTGCGAAAGCCGTTCTCGCCCTCGGCGCCGATAGGCACGAAAGGATGTTTGGCCTCGATGAGCGCACGCACCGTGCCGTTGGAGCCGGCCTGGGTGTAGATGCCGTTGAAGCGGCCGTGCACGGCGATGGCGTCCGCCGCCACTTTCTGGGACGTGCCGTCGTCCCAGTTGCCGACCACCTCGACGATCTGGATGCCTTTGTGCTTTTCCATGATCTCGCGAAAACCCAGGTGCCGGTCGCGGTCGACCGAGTTTCCGGGCAGCCCGCGGATTTCGAGCACCTTGCCGCTGGTGACGCCGTTTTTCTCCAGCCATCGCCCCATGAGGCGGCCCATCTCGAGCTGGTCCTCGTTGACCTGGATGACCTCGTCGGTGTCCAGAACGTTGTCGAAGGGGATCAGCACCACGCCCGCGTCCTTGGCGCGCTTGATCACCGGCTTGAAGGACGTGGGCGACACCGCGATGGTGAGGATGGCGTCGAAGCCCGCGTTGATGAAGTTGTCGACGGCGCCCAGTTGCGCGGCGACGTCGGTGCCGGTGGAAACCACCTTCAGCTCCTTGATGTGGGGCTTCATCTCGGGCGTCGCCGCATAGGCCTTGAGCGACTTGATCATCTGGATGCGCCAGCTGTTTCCCGCGTAGCCGTTGGCAAGGGCGATGCGGTAGGGGCCTTTTTTGGCGGGGTACTGGATGGTCTTGGTGCTGGCGGCAAAAGGCTTGAAGCAGCCGGGCTCGTAGGTCTGCGCGCCCGCCGCTCCCGCGATACCCGCCAGTGCTGCGCCCGCGCTTGCGGCAAGGATGTCTCGTCTTGTATGCATTGCTGTCTCCTGCTCGTTTTTTGCCGGCCTGTCGGCATGCGCGCGATCGCGAAACCGCGCGGGTTGGTCGTAATGGGCCGCGGCTTCCAGGCCAGCCGCTTTCTCGTCACCCTACGAATACAAAACCGTTTCGCTGGTCCTTCACTGGTTCTTTCACTAGTACTTTCACTAGTACTTGCGGTTGGGAAACTCTTTGGCCGCGACTTCGGCCGGGAATACACCTTCGATCGTCTTGATCCAGCGTGGCAGCGGCTGGCCGGCGGCGGCCTTCGCCGACGCCTCCATCAGCTGCGGACCCAGAAGCGGATTGCACTCCACGCTCACGTTCATCTTGCCCGCCACCATGGCCTCGAACGCGCCCTTCACGGCGTCGACGCCGATGACGAGGATGTCCTTGCCGGGCTTGAGGCCCGCCTCCTCGATGGCCTGGATCGCGCCTATGGCCATGTCGTCGTTGTGCGCGTACAGCACATTGATCTTTTTGCCCTCGGCCTTCAGGAAGGCCTCCATCACTTCCTTGCCTTTGGCGCGCGTGAAGTCGCCGGTCTGGGAACGGATGACCTTGTAGCGCGAGTTCCCCTTGATGACTTCGTCGAATCCCTTCTTGCGGTCGATCGCGGGGTCGGAGCCGACCGTTCCCTGGAGCTCGACGATGTTGACGGGCCCCGTGGTGCTCTTCGTGTTGTCCAGAAGCCATTGCGCCGCCCGGCGGCCTTCCTCGACGAAGTCGGAACCGATGAAAGTGGTCCAGGTGGACGGGTCTTTCACCACCACGTTGCGGCTCTCCAGGATCACGGGAATCTTCGCGGCCTTGGCCTCCTTGAGCACGGTGTCCCAGCCTGTCGTGACGAGCGGCGCGAGAATGATGACGTCCACCTTCTGGGTGATGAAGGAGCGGATCGCCTTGATCTGGTTCTCCTGTTTCTGCTGCGCGTCGGAAAACTTCAATTCGTAGCCGGCCGCCTTGGCCGCGGCTTTGACCGAGTCGGTATTGGCGGTGCGCCATTCGCTCTCGGCGCCCGTCTGGGCAAAGCCGATCACCAGTTTCTTGCCAGCGGCCTGGGCCCGGGCAAACGGGCTCCACGCCAGCGCGAGGCCGGCGCCGGCCAGTGCTGCCGTGAAGGTGCGTCGCTTAAGAAGTCTCATGTTCTGTCTCCTGATGTTGGTTTAGTGATAGAGCGCCGGCACTCGTTTTTTCTGCTTTCCCTGCTCCTTCCGGTGCGGCAACGGGCGGAGCCGGTGTTCCTATCCCGGATACCAGACGACCCGCGGCTCCTCGGCCGAACGCTGGTAGGCCCATGCGGCCTCCACCAGCCGCGCCATGTCGTAGCGCGGGCGCCAGCCCAGGAGAAATTTCGCCTTGCTGTTGTCCAGCCAGGTCGAGTGATAGGGGGTAGGCACGGGAACCAGCGGCGTTCCGCGCGTGCGCGCCAGGTAGTCGCCCAGCGCCCCGTAATCGACGGGCTCGTCCATGCAGACGTTCATGCGCTGGTGCCTGGCCTGCGGCGCATCGAGCGCCAGCAAAAGCGCCTCCACCAGGTCGTCCACGTGCACGAAGTTGCGCTTCACCGGCTTGCCTTGCGGATCCAGCATCACCGGGACGGCCTCGGAGGCCACGTAGTCCCGCGCCCTCGCCGCCCCCACCAGCTCTTGCCAGCGGGGACCGCCGAACACGTCGTCGCCGAAGGACAAGGTATAGCGGAAATCGTCTTTTTCCATGATCCAGGGCGCGCGCAGGCAGCAGCCGTTGAGCCCATACTGGATGTGGTATTGCTCCAGCATCACTTCCTCAAGCACCTTGGACAGGGCATAACATCCCGGGTAGGCGCTGTGCGGCTGGCTCTCGGCGACGGGAACGGCATGCGGGTAATAGAAGTGGCCCACCGCGGCATCCCCACCCACCAGCAGGAACTGGCGGAATGTGCTGCTGGCGCGGCATTCTTCCAGCAGCCAGAACATGCCCTTGACAGCCACGTCCATCACATCGTCCGGCGTCTCCTTGCTGGTTGCCAGGTGCAGCACGTGCGTCGCGCCTTCCAGCGCGCGGCGAACGTCATCTTTATGCTGGATGGAGCCCTGCACCGATTCGACCCGGGGATGCGGAGGCAAGGTCCGCTTGTGGCACAGCGCGCGAAGCCGGAACCCGTCGTAGCGCGCATCGCCCAGCAGGCGGGCTATGAAGGCACGCCCGACTTTGCCGGTCGCGCCCGTCACCAGGATGAGATCGCGTGCGGCCGGAGCGTTCATGTCCAGCCACCGTCAACGACCAAATCCTGCGCGGTCATCATGCTGCTGTCATCGGAGGCGAGAAAGAGCACGGCGCGCGCGAGGTCGCCGGGCGCCAGTTCGCCGGGCAGGCACTGCGCTTTCGCCAGTTCGATCTTCGCTTGCGGCGTCACCCACAGCCGGATCTGCTTTTCGGTCATGACCCATCCCGGGACCACCGTGTTGACGCGGATGCGATGCGGACCGAAGTCGCGCGCAAGGCTTCGGGTGAGTCCCTGGGCCGCGGCCTTGCAGGTGGTGTACACAGGCATCCCGCCCGTCTTGACCATCCAGCTCACCGAGCCGAAATTGATGATGGAGCCCCCGCCCAGCGCTTTCATATCCTTGAAAACCTCCTGCGCGGCGAAAAAGTAGTGCTTGAGGTTTACCGCCACGCCGGCATCCCATGACTCGGGCGTGGTTTCTTCAATCAGGTGGCGCTGGTCATTCGCCGCGTTGTTCACCAGCACCTGGATGGGACCTATGCGCTGGCGCAGCGCGCCTATGGCGCCGCGCAGGCGGGGGATGTCCGTCACATCGCATTCCTCGAAATGCACGCCGCGCAGCCCTTCACCTTCGAGCCTGGCCAGCAAAGCCAGGGCGCCTTCCGTGTCGATGTCGACAAACCCCACCCGGGCGCCTTGCGCGGCGAAATGCTCCACGAGGGAAGCGCCTATCCCCGTGGCGCCTCCGGAGATGAGCACGCTCTTGCCGTTGAGACTCGGGTAGCGGGTTGGCTCAGTCATCGATTTCCTCGTTGGTTTCCTGGAAGCCGTTTTCCGTTTCGCGCACATGGAGGGCGCGCCTTTACGCGATGGGAGGAGTGCCCCCACCGCGACAAGCAGAGTGGCGATGCTAGCGGGTACGCCCGCGCGGCGGCTTGCGAAATTGCCGAGTGCGGCTTACGAAATTCCTTTCTGCATCGCAGCAATTGGCGCGATGTGCCAAGATCGGCCCTCCATGACAAAAAGCCCGACCCCGCGCCGGCCCGGCCGGACAAACGGCCCCGCGGTCCTGCGCGTGGCCCTGTTGTTCCACGCCAGCAAGGTCTACGACCGCGAGATTCTCATCGGCATCGGCGACTATGTGAAACAGACGCGGGTGGCCTGGGACCTGTTCCTGGAGGAGGACTTCCGCTTCCGCCTGGACGGCATCCACGAGTGGGAGGGCGACGGCATCATCGCGGACTACGACGACCCCGCCGTCGCGCGGGCGCTCACGGGCGCCCATGTCCCGGTCATCGCCATCGGCGGCTCGTACGAAGACCCCACCAGCTACCCGGGCCAGGTCCCCTACGTGGCCACGGACAACCGGTTGCTGATTGCGCGCGCGCTCGAGCACCTGGTGGAAGCCGGCATGACGCGGTTCGCCTGCTACAGCCTTCCGGAGTCCCCGCTCAACCGCTGGGCACAGGAGCGAGAGAGAGCCTTCTCGGCATGGCTGCAGCGCAACGGCGCTTCGGGCGAGATCCACCGCGGCCTGGCCACCAGCGCACCCACCTGGGGGAGCGCCACCAAGAAGCTGATCGCCTGGCTGGACAGCCTGCCCAAGCCGATCGGCATTGTCGCCGTCACCGACGCGCGCGCGCGCCAGCTGCTGCAGGCCTGCATCGTCGCCGACATCGCCGTGCCCGACGAAGTGGCGATCATCGGCATCGACAACGACACGCTGGGTCAGCACCTCACCCGCATTGAGCTCAGCTCCGTGAGCCAGGGTACGGCCGAAATGGGCCGCCGGGCGGCGCAGCTGCTGCACCAGGCGCTGAGCGGCTCGCCGGTTCGCGGCACCCGCGTGGTGGTGCCGCCGGCCGGTGTCCAGAGCCGGGCGTCGACCGCGCGCGACGTCAAGCACAGCCCGGCGGTGATGCGGGGGCTCTATTACATACGCCAGTACGCCTGCCAGGGCATCAAGACCGAGCAGGTGGCTGAGATGATGGGCATGTCGCGCTCGTCGCTGGAGATGTATTTCCGCCGCGACCTCAAGCGTTCCGTGCACGACGAGATCCTGCAGCGCAAGCTGGAGCACTGCTTCGAGCTGCTTGCCCATACCGACACCGGCATCGCGGAGATCGCGCAAGCCTCGGGCTTTCGCTCGGTGCAATACCTGAACGCCGTTTTCCGGCGCGAGGTGGGGGCTACGCCGGTGGCGTGGCGCGAGGCCAAACGTGTTGAGCCGCGCTGAAACCTCAATTCGCGCGCCGGCAGCCACATTCACCCGGTATACCCCGCCATGCGCGGCAGCCCCAGCACCTTGACGGGGACTTACGCTGCCCCGCCCTGCGCGGCAGGATGCAAGTCATGCTTCCCCAGTGAATAAGAAAGCGCGTAGATGTCATGTGCCATGGCCGCAATGGCGCCTGCAGCCCGGAGATACTGCGGCGACAGTTCGTTGGCCAGGGCGTGTTGCAGGGTCTCGGTCTCATACGACGACAGCAAGACAATCCAGTCGGCGGCGGCATCCCCGCCGCGGATTTTTTGTTCTTGCGTCATGGCTGCCTCCGGCGTTCGGGTTTGCAACAGGTGCGCCCCGACGATGGCCCCGCTTTCTGCCTCCCACGCCAACAGCTTTTCCAGCCAGGCCAGCAAAGGCCCTGCCTGGCCATCCGCAGGTGACAGGCGAATCGTCGCCATTGCCCGGCCCAGTCCGGCACCGAAACTGCTGAGCAGCTTGCACTGGCTGCGCACCATGTGCAGGTGGTGCGGCATCATCTTCGCCGACCATGGCGACGGATTATTCAGGCTCTGCAGGTATCCTGGAGAGGTGAGGGTTTCATACGATGCCAGCTCGTACATCACAAAAAAACCTGTTCCGCCGTCTATGTTGGACCAGCGTGAGCCGCGCAGAAAGCCTTCAATGCCCATACGCTCCGGAAAGTGTTCGCGGGAGTGCCACTCCTGAAACTCCTCGCGTTGCGCGGGCAGGATATCCCACCACATGGCTACCGCAGCCTTGCCTAAAAGTGCCATGTCGAACCTCAGTAGAACCAGCTTGCCGGAACCGTGACCAGTTTGGGGAACACCACCATCAGGAACATCACCGCAAACTCGGCGATCATGAACGGGATGACACCCTTGGTGACGTCGTCCATGCTGATCTTGCCGACACCCGCCACCACATTGAGCACCGTGCCCACCGGCGGCGTCACCAGCCCGATCGAGTTGTTGATGATGAACAGCACGCCGAAGTAGACCGGGTCGATGCCTGCGGCCTTGACCACGGGCATCAGCACCGGCGTCAGGATCAGGATGGTGGGCGTCATGTCCATTGCTGTGCCGACGGCCATGACCAGCACCATGATGGCGATCATCAGCAAAATCGGACTGCCCATGAAAGGCTTGAGCAGGTCCACCACCATGCCCGGCAGGTTGGCCACGGTGATCAGCCAGGCGCTGACCATGGCCGCGGCGATCAGGAACATCACGATGGCGCTGGTCTTGGCCGACGACACAAACACACCGTAGAGCTGCGCAGGCTTGAGTTCGCGATAGATAAAGATGGAAACAAAAAGGGCATAGACGGCGGCCACCACGGCTGCCTCGGTGGGCGTGAACACGCCCATGCGCAGGCCGACCAGGATGATGACCGGCAGCACCAGCGCCCAGGTGGCGTCGCGGAAGGCCGTCATGATCTCGGTGGCCGACTTGCGCGGCGGCGGCACGATTTTCTCGCTGCGCACCAGCCAGGCCCAGGTGACCCAGAGCGCGCCGCCGATCAGCAAGCCCGGCACAACGGCCGCGAAGAAGAGCTTGGAGATCGACACATTGGCTGCCACGCCGAAGATCACCAGCCCGATGCTGGGCGGGATCACCGGGCCGATCACCCCAACGGCGGCGATCAGGCCGCCGGCGCGCGCCTTCTCGTGCCCTGCCTTGACCATCATCGGCAGCAGCAAGGCGGTGAGCGCGGCGGCGTCGGCCACAGCCGAGCCCGACAGCGCCGACAGCAGGCAGCCGGCCATGATGGTCACGTAGCCCAACCCGCCCTTGACGTGGCCGACCAGCGCCAGCGCCAGGTTGACGATGCGGCGCGACAGGCCGCCGACGTTCATGATCTCGCCGGCCAGCATGAAGAAGGGCACGGCCAGTAGCGGGAAGCTGTCGGCGCCCCCCACCAGGTTTTGCGCCAGGATCTGCGCGTCGAACAGTTGCAGGTGCCACATCAGGGCGACACCGCTGGCCAGCAGCGCAAACGCGATGGGAATGCCCAGGGCCATGGCGGCCAGCAGCGAGCCGATGAAAATGAAGATGGTCATGGCCGTGCTCCCACGGAGTTGTCGGGCTGGCGCGCATCGTCCAGCACCTGCTTGAGCTGCACGGCCTCTTCCGACTCCTGCACCATGACCAGTTCATCCTCCGACAGCTGGCCGGTGATGACCTTCCACAAATCCAGCAGCAACAGGCCGCACGCCAGCACGCCGAACACGAGGCCCGAGAGGTAGACGATGGACATGGACCAGCCGGTCGTCGGCGCCGTGACGTCCCAGTTGATCTTGACCTGTTCCCAGCTGCCCATGGCCAGCAGCACCACGATGAAGATCATCAGCGCGTGGCCGATGATGAGGCAGATCTTTTTGCCGATGACCGGCAGCCGCCCCACCACCATGTCGATGCCGAGGTGGCCGTGTTCACGCAAGGCGACCAGCGCGCCGAGAAAGGTGCCCCAGATGAATAGCCAGCGCGAAAGCTCTTCGGACACCGTGATGCCCGAGTTGAAGCCGTAGCGCAGCACGAYGTTGCCGAACACCAGCACGACCATGATGGCCAGGCCGAAGGCGATGAGGAACTCGATGCCTTTGCAGGCCTTGTCGACGAACTTGTCCATGTCAGTTTTGCGCAGCAAGGGCCTGCGCTTCGCGCGCGATGTCGGTCACGACCCGAAGGCCCTGCAGGTAGGAGCGCGGGCCGAAGCCCTGGATCGTTCCTTTCACAGCCGGCGAGATGATCGAATGGTGGCGCCAGGGCTCACGTGTCGCGAGGTTCGACATGTGCACCTCGACCACCGGAAAGGGCATGGCCTTGATCGCGTCATGCAGCGGCACGCCATGCTGCGTTAAGCCAGCGGGGTTGACCAGCGCGCCCTGCGCCGTGTCGATGTGCTGATGCAGAAAATCAATCAGCGCTCCTTCGTGGTTCGACTGGAGGGTCTCAAGCGTCACGCCCAGTTCCCCGGCCAGTTGTGCCAGCATGGCGTCGATCTGCGCGAGCGTCGTGGTGCCGTAGATGTGGGGTTCGCGGCGGCCGAACAGGTTCAGGTTCGGCCCGTGGAGGACAAGTATTTTCATGGCAGTCAGAACTTCGACACCCGTTCCAGCTCGGACTTGAACAGGGCCACGACGGCCGGGTCATAAGCGGCGGAGAACTTTTCGTAGACGGGACGCACGTCGGCGCGCATCTTGGCCAGCTCGGCGGGCGGCACGTCGTTGTAGAGCATGCCCTTGGCCGTGAGTTCGCCCAGGGCCTTGGCCGAGACTTCACGGCTGACCACGCGCTGCCAGTTTTGGGCTTCGATGGCGGCGTCCTGCAGGATTTTGTGCTCGGTCGCCGAGAGCTTGTCCCAGAAGCGCTTGCTGATCTGGATCGGGTTGGTGGCATAGACGTGGTTGGTGCCGCTCACGTACTTCTGCACTTCATAGAACTTGCTCGAGGCAATCACCGCGAAGGGGTTTTCCTGGCCATCCACAGCCTTGCTTTCGAGCGCGCCGTACAGCTCGGCAAAGGGCATAGGCACCGGGTTGGCCTTGAAGGTCTTGAAGGTCTCCAGGAATACCGGGTTCGGGATCACGCGCAGCTTCAGGCCTTCCAGGTCGGCGCCCTTCATGATGGGGCGCTTGCTGTTGGTGACGTTGCGAAAGCCCAGGTCGAAAAAGCCCAGCACGATCACGCCCTTTTCAGGCAGTTTGGCGGTGAGCATCTTGCCCAGGGGGCCGTCGACCAGCGCGTCAGCCTGTTTCGCATTGGCGAAGAGGAAGGGAAAGTCGAGCAGGCCGAATTCCTTGACGATGCCGTTCAGCGACGTCGTCGAGGCCACCAGCATTTCCTGCACGCCGCCCTGCAATGCGGATTGCTGCTGCAACTCGTTGCCGAGTTGGGAAGCCGCGAATTCCTGCACCTTGATCTTGCCGCCGCTCTTGGCGGCGACGATCTCGGCGAACTTGCGCACGCCCAGGCTGGTCGGGTGGTCGGGGTTGTTCAGGTGGCCGAACTTGATGGTGCGTTCCTGGATGTCCTGGGCCATGGCGGCGGTCGAGAGGCCCAACAGGGCGGCTGCGGCCAGGGCGAGGGTGCGGCGTGTGAAACGGATAGAGGGCATCGACGTCATGGAAGCTTCCTTTTGTCTCGGATTTGAATAGGGGAAAGTGAGCAAGCGGGCAGCGCCGATACACGCGCCACCATCAGGGCAGGCTGGATCATCAATCAATGTGGAAAGTCTTTCCATAATGGAAAACCATTATCATTCCGTGATTGGCCCGGCCGCAAGGCGTGGCCAAATGGCGCCATGCCCTTGCCTCAAAACGTCATTTCTCCATGAGCACTCTTCTCGAACGAAGCTTCAAAACCCTGGAGCATCTGGCCGTGCACCCCGAGGGGCAAACCGTCTCCATGCTTGCCGCCACACTCGACATGCCGCTCAGCGCCACCCACCGGCTGCTGGCCGAGTTGTGCCGCTGCGGTTATGTGCGGCAGGTGCGCGAGCAGGGTGAATACGTGCTCACCATCAAGCTCGTCTCTCTGGGCCTGGGCTTTTTGAGCGCGTCGGGTGTGGTCGACGTGGCGCAGCCGCTGCTCGACGGCCTGGCCGAAGAATCGGGCGAGCTGGTGCGGCTTGCCGTGGTCGACGGTGACGACCTCACCTTTGTCGCCAAGGCTCAGGGCGCACGCCGCGGCCTGCGTTATGACCCCGACATGGGCCTGTCGGTGCGCCTCTCATGCAGCTCCGCCGGCCACGCCTGGCTGTCGACCATGAGCGACGAAGAAGCCATGCGCCTCGTTGCCAGGCAGGGCTTTGGCTTGCCGAAAGACTTCGGCCCCAAGGCCCCCACCACCGTCAAGGCGCTGCTGGCTTATGTGCAGGCAGCACGCAAGCGTGGCTTCAGCATGATCAACGAAGTGTTTGCACCGCAGATGACGGCGATGGCCGCACCGGTGATGTCACCCACGGGCGCGATAGGCGTGGTCACCATCGCCGGCCCGCTGGTGCGCCTGACTGAGGCGCGCATGGAGGAGTTGTCGGAAGCTTTGCTCGCCACGGCCGAAGAGATTCGCGCGGCGAGCGGTGCGTCAGCCATGTTCAAGAAGCGGGCCTGAGCAGGCGACCGCAAGCGGCTCAGCCTGATGCGCAAAACCCTGATTTCCACCATCGTCGCGTTCTTAGTCGGTTCGGCCCTGCTGGCTTTCTGGGTCAAGCTCGAACACAGGCCGGCGGAGGCCATCGCAGCGACCCACGCGTACATCGAAGGCGTGGACACTGACGCAGGCTGGAAAGACCGCTTGCGCCGCTGCGTCAAACCGACCGGGTTCACACCCTTCCAGACAAACGGCAATCGCCTTCGCCGCCTGGCCGGCAACCAAGACCCCGACCCGGCGGAAGTCAGTGTGGATTTTTTCGATTGCTCCGTTCGTTTTTACCTGCGCAAGCAGAAGTCGGGGTCCTGGCTGGTCTACAAAGTCCAGAGCCATGCGGGTTAGCGGTAGCTTCAGAAGGGAAATTGACTTTTAAGTCAATTTGTCCTACCCTCTCCCGGATGGACAAAGCCATTCACCAATCGCTATTGGAAGCCGTGCTGGCTGCCGCCAGAAAGGTTGGCATGGACCAGTCAAAACTGGCCGAGGTCGCGGGCCTGGCACCGGAGACCTTGTCCAGGTCAAAAAAAAGAAGGTCGATGGAGGTCCAGACGCTAGCGGCACTCGCGCAGGCAGCAGGCCTGGAATTGACCATCCAGCAGAAGAAACCACGGGCGCGCGTGCAGGGTCACGCAGCACATGCACTTCCGCCCCGAAAGGCGGAAGCACCCGCCAACCCGCCGCTCTCTGATCCGCGGTGGGGCTTGTCCTGGTCGAGCAAATCCCCGAAGCCGGAGGCGCTGGTGAGGAACGCACTGAAAAAAGGCAACTACGCGCCGGTCCTCCAGGCGGTGCTCGAATACGGAAGCCCTTTTGTCCAGGAGCAACTCCTGGCCCTCCGCGAGACAGGTGAACTCCAGGCATCCACCGATTCAGGCGAGGCGCTGGCAAGGATGCTGCGCAACATCGAAAAAGGCATCTCCCATGCTCAGGCCTGATACCGAACAACTCTGGGAGTACCTGAAGGAAAACCGTGCCTTGAGGGGATTTGTGCTGGTCGGAGGGACGGCACTCTCCATGCATCTCCATCACCGGATCAGCGAAGACCTGGATTTCATGATCCCGCAAACCCGGTTGCCTCGCCGGCAAATCGAGGGCTTGCGCCGGATGGCGGGCGAAGCCGGCTTTCCTTTTGTGCCGAATGACAGCATTGACGGCGTCAGGGAGTTTGAAGACACGGGCATGGACTATTGGGACTACATGCAGGACTACATCGTGGCGGGCACGGTCAAACTGACATTGGTCGCCCCCGACCCCGAGGTCTCGGCCCTCCTGTTGCCGGGCCTGGACGACAGGCCGAGGCTGGCAACGCTGCACGAGATTTTTAAACTCAAATGCATAGCGTGCGCCAACCGGACCAAGTCCCGTGACTGGCTGGACATGTACGTTCTGCTCACCGGAAATTACTTCACGCCTGCCGACTTCTACGCTGCTTTTGAAGAAGCCGGTGTTCCGATGAAGTTCGACATTGCCATGCAGAGAATGTGCAAGGATTCGATCCCTGAATCGGATGAGGGATACGACACCTTGTTGCCGGATCCGCCCACCATCGCCCAGATGCAGGAATATTTCGTTGCGCTCAGAGAGCGTATTGAAGAAGACGTCGCTTTACAAAAAGCTTCGGCACTGCGGCCGCAGGGCTAGAGCTTCACGGTCAGCCGCCTCCAGGCACCTGCCTCTTCCAGCCGGTCTTGCACCAACGTTGCGCCAGCAAGACTCAGCGTTCGCCGCTCGGCCGCCGGCACCAGCAGGATGAGACTGTCTTGCACAGGCGGCTGCGCGCCCTCGCGGGAAACCGCGATGTGCAGAGCCTGCGCGGTGGACTCGACGCGCAGGCGCCACTGCCCATAAGCGCCGTTGCGCCAGGCCTGGCTATGGCCGTCGTCTTCAAAACAGGTCGCCTCGAAACTGCCGTCGCCCTTGAAGGGAAACAGCTGGAAGCCGCGCACATCTTCGACCTTTGCGAAATGGATCTCACCGACGTTCAGCGGGATGGCGCAGCCTTCGCGTGCCAGCAGCGGAGGCGCGCCGTCCAGCGGCGCCTCCAGCGTCACCGATCGGCCGGCGTCGAAGTGCCGTGCCGTGTGCACTTCGTACCAGCCCCCGGTGCCGGGCAGCCACACGGGGCGCTGCGTCTGGCCGGGCTCGACCACCGAGGCCACCAGCAGGTTGGCGCCCAGCAGCATGTCGTCGTTTTCTTCCAGGCAGTGCGCGTCTTCGGGGAAGTCGTGCCAGGTCGGCCGGATGATGGGTTCGAACGCGCTGTGGTAACGCCACACCAGGTCGTAGAGGTAAGGCATGAGGCGGTAGCGCAGGCGGATCAAATCGCGCATCTGGGGCGTCACCTCGGGGTACATCCAGGGTTCGTTGACGGTTTTGTCGTCGTTCCATGAATGGATACTGAAACGCGGCAGGAAGATGCCGTGCTGCACCCAGCGCAGCAGCAGCTCAGGCCCCGGCGCGGGGCCTGAGAAACCGCCGATGTCGTGCCCGGTGTTGGATACGCCGGACATCGCCAGGCCCAGGCCCATGCGGATGTTGTAGCGCAGTGTTTCCCAGGCCGTGTAGTTGTCGCCCGACCAGGTCTGCACATAACGCTGCATGCCGGCGGCGCCTGAGCGCGACACCAGGTAGGGCCGCTCCGCGGGCGCGAACTCGGACTGCGCGGCGTGCGAGGCCTGCATCATCAGCAGGGTCTGCAAGGGGCGCACCTCGCGCGCGGGACGCGGCGCGCCGAAGCCGTGGGCCAGCGCCTTGTCGCTCCAGATCTCGTATTCGTTGTTGTCGTTCCAGGTGGCGGGGATGCCGTATTCGAGCAACTGCTCCGTGACCTGCTTTTTCCACCACGCGATGGTGGCGGGGTTGGTGAAGTCGAGGTAGGCGCCGGTGCCGTCCCAGAACTGGATGGCGGTGGGCCGGCCGTCCGGGTCCTGCACCAGCAGGCCGGCCTGCCTGGCCTCTTCAAAGCGCGGGTGGTTGCCGAGCAGCGCGGGTTTGATGTTGGGCACCAGACGCACGCTGCGGTCCAGGTAGCTTTTCACAAAGGCCGCGGGGTCGGGAAATTTCTCGCGGTTCCAGTTGAAGACGTAGCGGCCGGGGCCGATGGAGGTATAGCCCGAGGACAGGTGGAAGGAATCGCAGGGAATGTCGTGTTCCTCGCAGCGCTCAAGGAACTCGCCCATGCATTCCTGCGCATTCGGCGCGTCGGTGTAGCTCATGGTCGAGCCCGAATAGCCCAGCGCGTAGCGCGGCGGGAAGATGGGCCGGCCGGTAAGCCAGGTGTAGCGGCGCGTGATGGCGGCCGGGCTGTCACCGGCGATGTAGTACAGGTCGAGGTCGCCGTGGTCGGCCACGAAGTAGCGGTAGTGGCCGTGGTAGTTGTCCATCTCGCGGCCCATGTCGAAGCTGCAGTCGGACAGGGTGTCGTAGAACAGGCCAWAGCACARGCCAGCATCTGTTTCGCCACCCTTGCGCGTGATGTAGAACGGGATGTGTTTGTACAGCGGGTCGGTGCTGCGCGCGCTGTAGCCCATGGGGTCGAGGTTGCACATGCGGTAGCGCTGGCCGGCGCGGTTGGCGTCGCCGGCACGCTCACCCAGGCCGAAGTAAGCCTCGCCGCGATCGCGCTGCAGGTAGTGGTAGACCTTTTCGTCCCACCAGCCGAAGTTGTAGCTTTGGGTAGCCCGGTCGGCGGCGCTGGCCTGCCAGCGGCCCTGGTGCCGGCTTTCCCAGCGGCAGAAAAAACCTTTGAGCGCGACGGTCAGCCGCACGGCGCCGGTGCTGACCTGCAGTTGTGTGCCCTCTTCCTTGAGCTCGAACGCAGGCAGCGAAAAGCCGCTCACGTCAAAACGGTCGCGGCCTTCGACAGGCAGGTTTTCCAGGCCGGGCGCCACCGTCCAGCTGCGCGGCATCTGCAGCCGGCCCTGCGGCAGCACCAGCACGCGGACGATGTCTTCTTCGAGCACCCAGATGTGGGCCACGGCGCCGCCGTCACTGGCCAGCACAAGGTGGTTGTCGTTGCGGGATTGCAGGGCGAATACGGGGGGATGGTCCAGGCGCATGGGTGAGGAGTCGAAAAGGAATGGGGTCAGCCGGGCACGGCGCTCAAAGGCGCAGGCCGTTGGCGTCGAAATAATGCAGCTGCTCCGCGGGAGCGCTCACGCTGACGGTGTCGCCGCGCTTGATCGTGGTCTGGCCGTTCAGGATCAGTTCAAAAGGCGCGTCGGGCACCACCCTGCCGTGCAGGATGCTGGTACTGCCGAGCTGCTCGACCTGGGTTACCGCCAGTTGCAGCGGGCCGTCGCCCGACAGCTGCGCGTGCTCGGGCCGTAGGCCCACGGTCTGGGCGCCGGGTTTGGCGCCGGGCATCTGTGCCGCCGGCACGAAGTTCATGCGCGGGCTGCCGATGAAGCCGGCCACRAACTGGTTGCAGGGCYKGTTGTACAGCTCCAGCGGCGAGCCGACCTGCTCGATRCGGCCRGCGCGCAGCACCACGATCTTGTCGGCCATGGTCATGGCYTCKACCTGGTCGTGGGTGACGTARATCATGGTCGCGCCCAGGCGGGCGTGCAGGTCGCGGATCTCGGCGCGCATGGAGACGCGCAGCTCGGCGTCGAGGTTGGACAGCGGCTCGTCGAACAGGAAGAGCTTGGGTTCGCGCACGATGGAGCGGCCTATGGCCACGCGCTGGCGCTGGCCGCCGGAGAGCTGGGTCGGCTTGCGCTGCAACAGCGGCGTGAGCTGCAGCAGGGCCGCGGCGGCGTTGACCTTGCTTTCGATGACCGGCCTGGCCACGCCCAGGTTCTCCAGGCCGAAAGCCATGTTGTCGTAGACGCTCATGTGTGGGTACAGCGCATAGGACTGGAACACCATGGAGCAGCCGCGGTGCGCGGCGCTGACCTCATTGACGCGCTGGCCGTCTATGCGGATGTCGCCGCTGCTGGCGGGCTCCAGCCCCGAGATGATGCGCAGCAGCGTGGATTTTCCGCAGCCCGAGGGGCCGACGAAGACGACGAATTCACCGTCGGAAACGGTCAGGTCCACACCATGGATGATGGTGGCTTTGTCGAAAGTTTTGACGACGCTGGCGAGTTCAAGAGTGGCCACGGGAGAGTCCTTGGTTTATTTGACGCCGGCGCTGGCAATACCGGTCGCGATGTATTTCTGCAGGAAGGCGAAGACCAGGGTGATCGGAATCAGGGTGATCACGGTCATCGCCAGCAGGTAGTGCCATTGCGTGTTGAGTTCTCCCTGGAAGGCATTGAGCGCCAGCTGCAGGGTGAAGTGCTCCGACTTGGACAGCACGATCAGCGGCCAGAGGAAATCGTTCCAGCGCCACATGAACGAGAAGATGGCCAGCACCGCCATGGCCGGCGCGGCCAGCGGCAGGATGATCTTCCAGTAGATGCGCCACTCGCTGGCGTTGTCCATGCGCGCGGCCTCCAGCAGTTCGTCGGGAATGGTCAGCATGTACTGGCGCAGCAGGAACACGCCCGTCGGCGTGGCCACCGCGGGCAGGATCACGCCCCAGAGGTTGTTCAAGAGATTCAGTTCAGAGATCACCAGGAAGGCCGGCACCAGGATGATGGTGGGCGGGATCATCAGCGTGGCGATGATCAGCACGAACACCGTCTTTTGCCCGGTGAACTGGTACTTGGACAGCGCGAAGGCCGCCATCGAGTTGAACAGCAACGTGAGGATGGTGGCCACCACGGTGATGAACACGCTGTTCCACAGGTAGGTGCCGAAGGCGAACTTGCCGAACAGCTCGGTGTAGTTGCCGCCGGCGAACTTGAGTTCATTCACCGGCTTGCGGTCGTTGATGTTGACGCGTATCTCGGTCTGCGGCGCGGCGGGGTCGACCATGGTGGCGACCAGGCCGATGCGGCGCACCTGGGCCAGTTCGCGGATGTTGCCCTGCTCGTCCTTGGCACGGAACAGCGGCAGGGGCTTGTCGTAGCCGGCCACCACCGCTTCCTTCTGGCTGTAGGGCAGGAAGGTCGGCGGGAACTGGCTGAGCGCGCTTTCCGTCTTGAAGGACGACATCACGAGCCACAGCACCGGCCCGAACATCACGATGAGGCCGGCCAGCAGGTAGGCGTAAGAGACCCAGTCGGTCCAATGCAGGCGGGTGCCGCCGTGCTTGTGACCCTGGGTACGGGTAAAGAAATTGGCCATCGCTTTTTCCTTACTTTTTGATTTTTTCGGCCTCGCCGGCTTTGGACAGCCGCAGTTGCGCGAGCGTCAGGGCCATCAGCCCGGCGGCCAGGATCAGCGAGGCCGCGGCGGCCAGGCCGTAGAGGTGGATCTGCTCGGCGAAACCGGTCTGGTAGATGTACTGCACGATGAAGGTGGTGGCCGAGCCCGGCCCGCCGCCGGTGAGCACAAACACCTCGTCAAAGCTCTGCACCGCGCGGATCATCACCAGCACCAGCACCACGATCAGGTTGGGCATGAGCAGCGGCAGCGTGATGCGCCTGAGCACGCGCCACGGCGGCGCGGCATCCATCTCGGCGGCTTCGTAGACGTCCTTGGGAATGGCCTGCAGGCCGGCCAGCAGGATCAGCGTGTAAAAGCCCATGTGAGCCCAGATCGACACCACCACCACCCAGAAAAAAGCCCAATGCCGGTCCAGCAGCCAGTCCATCGGCGAGGCGCCCATGGACACCAGCGCGGCATTGAACACCCCCTGGCTTTGCAGCAGCCATTTCCAGATCAGCGCCACCACCACCGGCGACAGCAGCACCGGGTAGAAGAACACGCCGCGCCAGAAACCGCGGCCGATGATCTTGCGGTTCAGCACCAGGGCCGTGACCAGCGAGAAGAACACCATCAAGGCCACCTGGATCAGGCTGAACTTCACCGTGTTGGCGATAGAGCGCCAGAAGATGTCGGTGCGGCAGGTCTGCAGGTCGGTGTAGTCGCGGCATTCAAGCAGGATGGMGAAGTTCTCCAGCCCCGTGAACGGCCGCTGCGTGGGCAGCAGGTTCACCCCGCCGGTCACCGCATACACCAGGTTCACCACGATGGGCAAAAAGGTGAAGAGGCTGATCACCACCAGGTTGGGCCCGACAAAGAGCCAGCCTATGCGCGAGGCGCCCAGCCATTTCTGGCCCAGCCGGAAGACCGGCTCGAACAGGTTGAACAAAAAGCCCAGGAAGGCCGAAAAAACCGACATACCGACTCCGATCTACTGTCAAAACACCGCCTGCGCCCCAGTCTTACACCAGGGACAGCGCGGAACTGGCTTTGCCAGGCCGCAGATGTCGCCCCCTGCAAGGGGGGAGGCGCGCACGCAGTGCGCGCCACGGGGGTGTGCCTACTTCTCGGCTTGTTTTACTGCCTCGGCCATGTCGGTGCCGATCTTGGTCACGGCCTCGTCCACGCTGATTTCCCCCACGATGGCCTGGGTGACCCGGGTCACGGTCGGCAGCATCAGGGCGCGGTTGTACTTGTAGCCTTGCAACGCGTAGGCCGGCGGCGCGATAGTGGAGGTGCCGCTGGTGAACACGCCCAGCGCGGCGCGCGCCGCCGGGCCGGCGCTCGGGTAGTCCACGCCTTTTTTGGCCACGCCGGCATGGGCCGGGATGTTGTTGGTGCGGGACGCGAATTCGGCGACGTTGGCCTCCTGCGCCATGAAGTCCAGGAAGCGGCCCACTTCCTTCGGGGACTTGGTGGTTTTCAGCGCCACCCAGGCCGCGCCGCCGGGCATGCCCGAGCAGGCGGCAGGGCCGCAAGGATTCGGCACGGCGACCCAGTCGAAGGCGTTGCCGATCTCTTTTTGCATGCGGTTGATCTGCCAGGAGCCCGACAGGATCATCACCACACGGCCGTTCTTGAACTCGCCCACCGCATCGGCATAGCTGGAGCCGCCCGAGCCGCCCCAGACGTCTTTCAGCATGGTGCCGTCCTTGTGCCAGGCGACGAACTTGCCCACGGCGGCCTTGTAGCCGGCGTCAACCGTGAGATTTCCCTTGGCGTCGAAAATCTTCGCGCCGTAGCTGACGGCAGGACCCGCGAAGCGGTGGCCCGAACGGTCCCAGGCCATGGCTGCCGGGGTCTGCGTGGCCTTGGCCACCTTGCGCGCCGCGTCGGCCCACTCTTCCCAGGTGGCCTTGGGGCCTGGCATGGGCACCTTGGCCTGCTCGAACAAGGTCTTGTTGACGAAGGGGCCGGTCATGGTCATCTGCGACAGGAAACCGTAAATGCCCTTGTCGCCCGCCTTGTTGCGCATCCAGGGCAAGGTGCTGCCGAAGTTGTCTTCCCAGTACTTGCGGTCCTTCACATGGGCGCTGATGTCGATGTAGTTCTTCGACAGGCCGCCGATTTCGGCGACACGCGCGATGTCGGGGCCCTGGCCGGCCGCGAGCTGGACCGGCAGCTGCTCGACCACCGTCTTGTAGGGCACCACGTCCAGGATCACCTTGGCGCCGGCGTTCTGGGCTTCGTAACGCTTGATGAGGTCGGCCGTGACATCGCACTCATTGCCGTCCTGGTAACACATGACCCGGATGTCGGCGAAGGCGCTGGTGGCCAGCGTGGCGACGGCGGCGCCCAGGAGGCCGGCGCGCGTGGCGTGCCTGGCGAGGGAACGAAGCTGGAAGTTCATGGTTGTCTCTTTCTGGAAAAAAGGAAGGTGGGGCCGATCGGTCGTCGGCTTCATGAATGCGCGTCGGCGGCCGGCGCAAGGGAAGCCCAGCCCCATGGCCGGGACGGGTGGCCGCGGCGCTGTAGATCGCCGCGATCAACTCGAGCGAGCGGCAAACGTCCCGCAGTGTCCCGCGGAGACGGATCGAGCAGGAGCATCGGCAGGGGCTTGCCGTCGCTGTGCGTGCTGCTGGAGGTGAAAACCATGTCGTCCTGTGCCGTTGTGTTGCGATCGTTGGCGGTTTTGGCTATTATGGCAAACGTTTGCCAATGCTTGGCAATCGTTTGCCATACTTGTCAGTCGCGGCTTTCTCGGTTATATGTTGTTTTGGCACGCACCGATCCGCCGTCGCCCCTTGTTTTCCCAAAATACGACCCATCGATGCTTCGCTTTCCACTCGCCGGACTCCCGCCTGGCCCTCCGCACTACCGGCCTTCGCGCCAACCCGACATTCGCTGCGGCGTCCAGACCCGGCAGGCCTGCCGCCAGCACCGATGACCGACGACACCCCGCGCAGGCGCAAGGGCGTCGGCCCGGTTTCGCTGAGCGAAGTCGCCGTGCAGGCCGGCGTCTCAATCTCCACCGTCTCGCGCATCGTGAACGGCGAGACCCGGCGGGCTTCGCCGGAAACGCTGGCGCGCGTGCGCGAGGCGATCAAGACCGTGGGCTACCACCCGAACCAGCTGGGGCGCGCGCTACGCAACCGCGAGAGCCGCCTGGTCGCGATGCTGGCCGCCAACCTCGACAACCCGGTGATGGCCACGCTGGCCGCCTCCACCGAGGCCGCGCTGCGCGAGGCCGGCTACACGATGATCCTGTGCGACACGCATGACCGGCCGGAGCTGCAGGACGACTACCTCAACGCCATGCGTTCGCAGGTCGTGCAGGGCTACGTGATGGTCGCGGCTCAGCCCAGTGCCGGCCTGCGCGACTTCGTGGAGCGCGGTGCGCCTATGGTCTTCGTGAGCCGGCGCAGCCCGTTCGGCACATGTTCCTTCGTAGGGCCGGACAACCTGGCGGCCGGCGCCGCCGCCGCAGACTACCTGCTCGACCGCGGCATCGACGCGCCGGCCGTGGTATTTCCGTCGCGCGGATCGTCCACGACCCGGGAACGCGTGCAGGGCTTCTGCGAGCGGGCCGGTGCCAGAGGCTTGTCAGCCGACCGGATCCGCCGGGTGGAGGCCCCGGGCATCTCGCACCTGGAAATCGGCTACGCCGCTGGGGCCCAGTTCGCGGCGCCCGGTGCCTGGCCGCGTGGCGCGATGTGCATCAGCGACCAGGTCGCCTATGGGCTGCACCGCGTGGCCCGCGAGAGCGGGATCCGGGTGCCCGGCGATTGTGAACTGGTCGGCATCGACGGCAACCCGATCAATGCCTGGCTCGCCCCGTGGCTCACCTCGGTCGAAATTCCGCATCAGGATTTCGGGCCGGTCATCGTGGACCTGATGCTGAGCCTGTGGGGCGGCGAAGCGCCACGCGAACGCCTCATGCCGCACCGCATGGCGGCGGCACTCGAGACCTGAAACCGGCCAGGCCTGCGCGCCTTCAGGAAAGCTTGCTTTCTATCCCACGGCTTGAACCGGTTCTGGGGTGCAGGCACGGCATCGCCGGAAGCTTGCTCCTTCTTCGCCGGGTGTTGCGGAGTTGCCCATGCACTCTTTTTTCGTCTTGCCATTCCCATTAATGACAGTAATAATCCGACCTCTTATGAATCTCACCAACGTGATCAAGGCAACTTTCGCCACCTGACTTCGCCTTTCGATCGCGTTTCGGAAGGCTTGTGCCTTCCGGACAACTAAACCCCGGCAGGCTTTTCCCTCCGGGGTTTTGTTTTTTTTGGGCTTTAACCATGCGTACCTACGACAAGCTGATTGCCACGATTCCCGACCGCCGGAGCGCAAGCACCGTGCGCCTGGGCTCCGGCCGCAATTTCAACCTTCAACGCTAGCATCCAGGCGAATCCCGCCTGGGCTGGCCTTTGCCAACCAGGCGGCAGCCGCTCGCAAAGCCGAGTGCGGCCGCAAGAAAGATTCACCATGACTGCAAAAACCCACAAGCTCCGCAACATCGGCATCATCGCCCACGTCGACGCGGGCAAGACCACGACCACCGAACGCATCCTGTTCTACACAGGTGAAAGCCATCGCATCGGCGACGTGGATCACGGCACCACGCGCATGGACTTCGACCTCCAGGAACGCAAGCGCGGCATCACCATCAACAGTGCGGCCATCACGGTTCACTGGAAAGGCGCGCAAATCAATGTCATAGACACGCCCGGACACATCGACTTCAACATCGAGGTGAACAGGTCCTTGCGCGTTCTCGACGGAGCCGTCGTCGTCTTCGACGGCGTCGCCGGCGTAGAGCCGCAAACCGAGACCAACTGGCGCCTTGCGGACAAATACCGCGTGCCCCGGATCGCCTTCATCAACAAGCTTGACCGCGTCGGTTCGGATTTCCAGCGCGTCGTGGCCATGATGAAAGATCGCCTGGGTGTGACGGTCGTTCCGCTGCAACTGCCGATCGGCGCGGAAGGCGACTTCCGCGGCGTGGTCGATCTGCTGGCGATGCGCGCACTGTTCTGGGACAAGGACGATGCGAGCGAGTCCTTCCGCGAAGCGGAGATTCCCGCCGACCTGCTGGATCTCGCGGTTCGTGCACGCGCCCGCCTGGTTGAACTCGCGGCGGAGCAGGAGGAAGCCGCGCTGCAGACCTACGTCAACGGCGAGGAGATCGAACTCGCCGTGCTGCGCCGCTGCATACGCAAAGGTGTGCTGGCCGGAGCGTTTGTGCCTGCGCTCGCCGGCTCGGCATTCAAGAACCGTGGTGTGGAGCCTCTGCTGGACGCGGTTGTGGACTACCTGCCCGCGCCGGACGACATGGTTCGCGAAGACGGGAAACCGGCTTCCGCCGGCGATCCGCTCACCGCGCTGGCGTTCAAGGTCACCACGGACGACCATGGGGCCAAGGTCTTCGTGCGCGTGTACAGCGGCAGGCTCGGCCGTGGCGACGTCGTGCTCAACGCGACGACCGGCAAGACCGAACGCGTGACGCGGCTCTATGAGGTGCATGCGGACGACCTCATTGAACGCGAGGAACTGGTAGCGGGAGATATTGCCGCGGTTGTGGGTCTCAAGGACACGCTGACGGGCCACACCCTGTGTGATCCGTCTCATCCGGTTCATCTGGAAGACATCAGCGTTCCGGAGCCGGTGATCCACGTGGCAATAGAGCCCAGGACCAGCGGCGACCAGCAAGGCCTCTCCAAGGCACTGCAGGCGATGTTGAGGGAGGACCCGAGCCTGAAGCTCCGGCATGACGCGGAGTCCGGGCAAACAGTCCTCTCCGGCATGGGAGAGCTGCAGCTCGAGGTTTCTATCGAGAAGCTGCGGGCCAAATATGGTGTCGAAGTGTCGGTTGGCCAGCCACAGGTTGCCTACCGGGAAACAATTTCACGAGATGTGGAGGTGAACCATGTTCACAAGAAGCAAAGCGGAGGGCCCGGCCAGTTCGCCGAGGTCAAACTCCTGCTGACGCCTCAGAACCGAGGCGAAGGCATACGTTTCGAAAGCCGCGTTGTAGGCGGCGCTGTGCCGCGGGAATTCATTCCCGCGGTGGAGGCCGGTATCCGGCGTGCCGCGCTTACGGGTGTGGTGGCGGGCTATCCCTGTGTCGACTTTTCAGTCGCGCTGCTGGATGGCAGCTTCCATGAAAGAGACTCGTCGACGGTTGCTTTCGAGTTGGCCGCGATGGCGGCTTTCCGGGAGGGCTTTGCGAAAGCGGGGCCACAGGTCCTGGAGCCGGTCATGGCCGTTGAGGTCATCACGCCGGTGGACTACCTGGGCGACTGCATTGGCGACCTGAATCGCCGGCGCGGTGTGGTCCGCGGGCAAGGTCCCCGGGGCAATGCGGCCGTGATTGAGGCGCATGTGCCACTGAAGGAGATGTTTGGCTACATCGGAGGCCTGCGTGCGTTGTCTTCGGGCCGTGCGCAATATTCGATGCAGCTGGCTCACTATGACCTGCTCCCCGCGGCACAGCTTGCCGCGTTGTTGCAGAACTAAGCGTCTTGGGGCGTGGACTTTGTGTTCACGCCCTTTTTTTTGCTCTCACTTCGGTTGGGACTCGATCCTCAGCCAGCTCCCGGCAGCTCTCGCGCCACCACCTTGCGAATCTCCGCAATCAGCGCCCGCGCCCCTGGCGAGGCCAGCGCGCCGGCGCGCTGCGTCACGCCGATCTGGCGCTGGGTCTTGGCCAGCGGGAAGTCGAGCACGACCAGCGAGCCGGCCTCGATCTCGTAATGCAGCTGGTGCGCCGAGATCGCCGTGACCATGTCGCTTTGCAGCAGCAGGCCGCGCAGGATGGCGAGGTCGCCGGTTTCAACCGCCGGCACGGGGGATGGCTGGGCCGATTCTCGGAAGGAACGCTCG
Source organism: Polaromonas sp. P1_G1 (assembly GCF_056405595.1). Classification (NCBI taxonomy): domain Bacteria; kingdom Pseudomonadati; phylum Pseudomonadota; class Betaproteobacteria; order Burkholderiales; family Comamonadaceae; genus Polaromonas; species Polaromonas sp. P1_G1. The sequence goes on along the minus strand of NZ_JBFUBU010000002.1, from coordinate 112,632 downwards.
AACAATTCACGCGACGGCGAGCCTGGGCGCGACAGCACCCACTGCGTGCGCCGCAGGGCCTCGAAGCCGATGCGCCGCGCGCGCGCCAGCGGGTGGCCGGCGCGCACGATCAATGAGATGCGGTCGTCGAACAAGGCCTCCTGCACGAATTCCGGCGTGTCCTGTGCGGGCCTGAGCGCGCCCAGGATGAAATCGATGTCGCCGCTGCGCAGCGAGGCCGCCAGCGCCTCGTAAGGGCTTTCGACGGTGCTGACGTGGAGCTGCGGGTGCTGCGCCACCAGCGCGGCAATCGCCGAGGGGACGATGAGCGTGCGCCCCAGCGGCAGCGCGCCGACCACCACCTGGCCCTGCACCACGCCGCGAATGGCGGCCAGGTCTGAATCCATGCTGCGCAGCTCGGACAGGGCGCGCTTGAAGCGAAAGGCCAGCACCAGGCCGGCCCGCGTCGGCGTGACACCTTTGGCGGAGCGCACAAACAGCGCCAGCCCGAAGCGGCCTTCGAGCTCGCGCACCAGCGCGCTGATCGCCGGCTGGGTGATGCCGAAGGCGCGCGCCACCGCCGGCATGTTGTGCAGCTCGGCCAGGCTGGCGAACACCGCGAGCCGCTGGCCGCTGAACATGGCCGCCAACAAGGCGCGCGCATCGACCGCGCCGCCACCCGCCGGGGCCAGCCCCGCCAGCTCGGCGCAGGCGGCCGCAAACTCCTGCTCGACGCGCTGGGCCCGCGGCAGCACGGCCTGGCCAAAAGCATTGAGCAGCATGCCGCGCGCCTTGCGCTCGAACAGCGGCGTGCCCAGCCTGGCTTCGAGTTCGGCCACCGCGCGCGTGACCGCCGAGGCCACACGAAACAGTGCCTCGGCGGCCTGGGTCACGCTGCCGGCGGCCGCCACGCCGGAGAAGGCCTGCAGATGCCGCAGGTTGATGCTCCAGGCCGCCGGGGTCGGCTGCTCCATGGTCGGGTCGATAAGTTTTTTGCGAGGCACAAAGCCTATCTTCGGCGATCACGCTGCTGGACGCAAGAACAAGCAGCCCCACCGACCCTACGCCATCGATAAATAAACAAGAACGCATAGCAAGCCGAAATCAAGCCGCGCCAGCCACCGGCTGACCACAATCAAGCCATGCCGATCCGCAGCCTTGCCAAGACAGGCTGGCAAGCATTTACCACCACTCCACAGGAAGCCCCAGCGTGATCATCGATTGCCACGGCCATTACACGACCGCCCCCAAAGCCCTGGAAGACTGGCGCAACCGCCAGATCGCCGGCCTCAAAGACCCGGCGCAGACGCCCTCGCCAGCCGAGTTGAAGATCAGCGACGACGAGCTGCGCGAATCGATTGAGCAGAACCAGCTGCGCAAGATGCACGAGCGCGGCAGCGACCTGACGATTTTTTCGCCGCGCGCCAGCTTCATGGCCCACCACATCGGCGACTTCAACACCAGCGCGACCTGGGCCGCGATCTGCAACGAGCTGTGCCACCGCGTGGCGCAACTGTTCCCGGACAACTTCATAGGCGCGGCCATGCTGCCGCAGTCGCCGGGCGTGGATATCCGCAGCTGCATTCCCGAGCTGGAACGCTGCGTCAAAGACTACGGCTTTGTCGGCATCAACCTGAACCCGGACCCTTCGGGCGGGCACTGGACCTCGCCGCCGCTGTCCGACCGCTACTGGTACCCGCTCTACGAAAAAATGGTGGAGTACGACATCCCGGCCATGGTGCACGTCAGCACCAGCTGCAATGCCTGCTTCCACACCACGGGCGCGCACTACCTGAACGCCGACACCACGGCCTTCATGCAGTGCCTGACCTCTGACCTGTTCACCGACTTTCCCGAGCTGCGCTTTGTGATTCCGCATGGCGGCGGCGCCGTGCCCTACCACTGGGGSCGKTTCCGYGGCCTGGCGCARGARCTSAAGAAGCCGCTGCTGRAAGASCAYTTGCTGARCAACATCTWCTTCGACACCTGCGTCTACCACCAGCCCGGCATAGACCTGCTGACCAAGGTGATTCCTGTCGACAACATCCTGTTCGCCAGCGAAATGATTGGTGCCGTGCGCGGCATAGACCCGGAAACCGGCTTCGCCTTTGATGACACGCAGCGTTATATCGAAGCCGCGCCGCTGCTCAGCGCCGAGGACCGCCACAAGGTCTACGAAGGCAATGCGCGGCGCGTCTACCCGCGGCTGGACGCCGCACTGAAAGCCAAAGGACTTTGACCATGGGCATACAGGAACTCGGCGTGGTACGCCGCAACATCGTCCGCGCCGATGCGGCAGCCGTGCAAAAACTCTCGCGCTTCGGCGTCGCCACCGTGCATGAGGCTATGGGCCGGCTGGGGCTGATGAAACCGAACATACGCCCTATCTACACCGGCGCCCAGCTGTGCGGCACCGCCGTCACGGTGCTGCTGCAGCCGGGCGACAACTGGATGATGCACGTCGCGGCTGAGCAGATACAGCCGGGCGACGTGGTGGTGGCGGCCTGCACCGCCGACAGCACCGACGGCTTCTTCGGCGACCTGCTGGCGACTTCCTTCCGGGCACGCGGCTGCAAGGGCCTGGTCATTGACGGCGGCGTGCGCGACATCAAGGACCTGACCGCCATGGACTTTCCGGTGTTCAGCCGCGCCATCCACGCCAAGGGGACGATCAAGGCCACGCTGGGCTCGGTGAACGTGCCGGTGGTATGCGCGGGCGCGATGGTGAACCCGGGCGACGTGGTGATTGCCGACCTCGACGGCGTGGTCGTGGTGCCCGCCGCCCAGGCGCAGCAGGTGGCCGATGCCGCCGAAGCGCGCGAGGCCAACGAAACCACCAAGCGCGCCAAGCTGGCCGCCGGCGTGCTGGGCCTGGATATGTATGCCATGCGCGAGCCGCTGGCCAAGGCCGGGCTGCGCTATATCGACTGACGTCCGAACCCGGCGGGGACACGCGTTTTTCAATACAACAAGGAGACAAACATGAACGCTATTTTTCAACGCACGGCCCAGTTCGGCATTGCCGGCCTGGCAGGCATCGCAGCCCTGGGCCTGCTGGGCACGCCGGCCCAGGCACAAGACTTCCCGACCAAAGCAGTGCGCATCATCACGCCCTTCCCGGTCGGCAGCGGCCCCGAGGGCGTGCTGCGCCTGCTGGCCGACAAGCTCAGCCGCAGCTGGGGCAAGCCGGTCACGGTGGAAAACCGGCCCGGCGGCAATGGCTTTATCGCGATCGACGCCTTCAAGCGCGGCGCCAGCGACGGCCACGACCTGATCCAGCTCGACAACGTGCACCTGTCGGCCTACCCACACCTGTTCAAGAAACTGCCTTACGACCCCGTCAAGGATTTTGAGCAGATCCAGCCGCTGTTCAAGAACAATTTCTTCTTCACCGTCGCCACCGACAGCAAGTACAAGTCGGTCGGCGAGATCATCGCCGACGCCAAAAGCCGGCCCGGCCAGCTCAACTATGGATCCTGGTCGGTGGGCAACCCGGTGCACCTGGGCTCGGCGCTGTTCGAGTCGGTGACGGGAACCCAGATGACGCACATCATCTACAAGGAAACCTCGCAACTCTACACCGGCGTTGCGACCGGCGAGCTGAGCTTCGCGCTGGGCACCATAGGCAGTGCCGGCGCCCTGGAGCGCGCGGGCAAGCTGCGCTACCTGGCCGTGGCCGGTGCGAAGCGGCACCCCGCTTATCCCAACGTGCCGACGGTGGGCGAATCGGGCGGCCCGGCCGGCTTCGAGGTCATTGGCTGGACCACGCTGGCGGCGCCCAAAGGCCTGCCTGCCGCAGTCACCGACAAAATTCGCCGCGACGTCGAAAAAGCCCTGGCCGAACCCGACTTCAAGGACAAGTTCACCGCCTTTGGGTACGAGCCCTTTCCCGTCGCCACGCGCGAGCTGTTCGGCCAGTTTGTCCAGGCCGAGTCGCTGCGTTTTGCCGACGTGATCAAAAAGGCCAAGGCCTCGCTCGACTGAGTTTTGCCATGCATACCTATTCACTCCCCGCCACCTCGGTCGGCCTGATCGGCTACGGCGAGGTCGGCAAGATTTTTGCGGCCGCACTGCAGGCCAAAGGCGCCAAGGCCGTCAGCGCCTGGGACCGGCTGTTCAACGATAGCGGGTCTGGCACCGAGGCGGGCATACAGCGCTGCGCCAGCCTCGCCGACCTGCTCGCGTGCTGCGACCTGGTGTTCTCGGCGGTCACGGCCAGCCAGACTTTGGCCGTGGCCCGCGAGGCTGCGGCGCTGATCAAACCCGGAACGGTCTTTATCGACCTGAACTCGGCCTCGCCGCAGACCAAGCGCGATGGCGCGGCAGCGATTGAAGCCGCCGGCGGCCGCTACCTCGAGGCGGCGGTGATGAGTTCGGTACCACCCTACGGCCTGCGTGTGCCCATGCTGCTGGGCGGCCCGCACGCGCAAGCTCTGGCACCGGTGCTCCGCGACTGGGGGCTGGACGCCAAGGCCGCATCCACCGAACTGGGCACGGCCTCGGCCATCAAGATGTGCCGCAGCGTGGTCATCAAGGGGCTGGAAGCCATCGCGGTGGAAAGTTTTACCGCCGCGCGGGCCTATGGCGTCGAGGACGAGGTGCTGGCCTCGCTGAAGGAAACCATGCCGGGCCTGGACTGGGAGCGGCAAGGCAGCTACTTTTTCGAGCGCGTCATTCAGCACGGCCAGCGGCGCTCCGAGGAAATGGTCGAGTCGGCCGCGACCATGGCCGACGCGGGCATAGGCGGCAGCATGGCCGCCGCCGCGTCGCAGCGCCAGGCCTGGACGGCGGCGCTCGCGCGGCAAGGCGTGTTTGGGCCATCGGCGGACAGCTGGCGCGTGCGCGCCGATGAAATCCTTGCGGCAGTCGCCCCTTCCAATCCCAAAAAGTAAACAGACACCATGGCCAGAATCATTGGCGGCATCGCCTGCTCGCACACCCCCACCATTGGCTTCGCGGTCGACAAAAACAAGCAGGGCGACCCGGTCTGGGCGCCCATCTTCGAAGCCTTCACGCCGGTACGCCAGTGGCTGGAGGAACGCAAGCCCGACGTCTTGTTTTTTATTTACAACGACCACGTCACGTCCTTCTTCTTCGACCATTACTCGGCCTTCACCCTGGGCGTGGGCGAGCAGTACGCGGTGGCCGACGAAGGCGGCGGCGCGCGCGACCTGCCGCCGGTTGCGGGCCATCCGGCGCTGGCGCGCCACATCGGCGAATCGCTGGTGGCCGACGAATTCGACATGTCCTTCTTCCAGGACAAGGCGCTGGACCACGGCGTGTTCTCGCCGCTGTCGGTGCTGTGCGCGCACGCGCCGGCCTGGTCGCTGCCCATCATTCCGCTGCAGGTCGGCGTGCTGCAGTCGCCTTCGCCCTCGGCGCGGCGCTGCTACAAGCTCGGGCAGGCGCTGCGCCGCGCGATCGAGAGCTACCCCGAGGACATTTCCGTGGCCATCGTCGCGACCGGCGGCGTCTCACACCAGGTGCATGGCGAACGCGCGGGCTTCAACAACACTGCCTGGGACGCGCAGTTCCTGGACCTGATGGAAAACGACCCGGTGCGCATCAGCGAAATGACCCAGGCCGAGCTGGCCACGCTGGGCGGCATGGAAAGCACCGAGGTCATCATGTGGCTGGTGATGCGCGGCGCGCTGTCGGCCAATGTGCGAAAAGTGCACCAGACCTACTACCTGCCCTCGATGACGGGCATCGCGACGGCGATCTATGAAAACCAGGCCTCGCCGCCGGTCGCCGGCGAAGTGCTGCGGCACCGCAGGCACATGGCCGAGCAATCCGCCGGTCTTGAGAAGCTGGCGGGCACCTACCCCTTCACGCTGGAGCGCAGCGTCAAGGCCTACCGGCTCAACCGGTTTTTGCACGGCATGACGCGGCCTGAACACCGCGCGCGCTTCCTGGCCGATGAAGAGGCGGCCTTTGCCGAAGCGCAGCTCAGCGAAGAGGAGCGCGACCTGCTGCGTCGTCGCGACTGGCGCGCGCTGATCCATTACGGCGTGATCTTCTTCCTGCTGGAAAAGCTGGGCGCGGTGACCGGCGTGTCCAACCTGCATATCTACGCCGCCATGCGCGGCCAGTCGCTGGAAGATTTTCAGAAAACCCGCAACGCGCCCGGCGCGCTGTATTCCGTCGCGGGCAAGGATGCCGCGCCCCAAAGCTGGGACACGGCAACACCCGCCCCGAAAGCCTGAACCATGCAACGCCGAACCCTGTTGATGCCGGCCCTGCTGGCCTGCGTCCTGCCCGCCTCACTGCCGCGCGCCCAGGGCAGCGCCAAGCCCGTGCGCCTGGTCGTGCCCTTCACGCCGGGCGGTAGCACCGACATCCTGGCGCGTGTCATCGCCACCCGGCTGGGCACGGTCATGGGACAGCCCTACATTGTGGAGAACAAACCCGGAGCCGGCGGCTCGCTGGGCGCCGACAGCGTGGCGCGCGCCGAGGCGGACGGCAGCACCCTGCTGATGGGGCACATCGGCACGCTGGCGGTGAATGCCTCGCTGTACCCCAAGCTGCCTTACGACCCTGTCAAAAGCTTCGCGCCTGTGGCCTGGGTGGCGCGGGTTCCCAATGTGCTGGTGGTGAATGCCAACTCCGGCATACGCTCACTGAAAGACCTGGTCGCACAGGCGAAGGCCAAACCCGGCCTCCTGACCTACTCGTCGGGTGGCAATGGCAGCGCGGCGCACATCGCGTTTGAATACCTGAAGCTGCGCGCGAAGATTTTCATGTCGCACATCCCGTATCGCGGCACCGCGCCTTCGGTGACCGACCTGATCTCGGGCCAGGTCGACGCCACCTTCACCGGCGGCCCCGCGGTAATGCCGCACGTCAAGAGCGGGCGCCTGCGCGCGCTGGCCGTGTCCAGCAGCCGGCGCATGGCGGCCTTTCCCGACGTGCCCACCGTGGCCGAGAGCGGCTACCCGGGCTTCGAGGCCGACCAGTGGTATGGCGTGGTCGCGCCGGCCGGCACACCGGCGGAGCTGGTGACCCGGCTCAACCTCGCGATCAACAAAATTTTGGCCCTGCCCGAGGTGGCCCAGCAACTGGCCGGCGAGGGCGCAGAGCCGGTGCAGGCGACACCCCAGGCTTTCGCCGAATTGATCGCCCGCGAGATTCCGCGCTGGCGCGAGGTGGTGCGTGCCGGCAACGTCAAGCCGGAGTAGGCTCATCGGCCCGCACGCGTAAGGCGGGCGCCAAGAAATGATTTCTACAGCCAACTAGGGTTTCGCGGCTGCCGGCGCGGCCTGGTAGTCTTCCATCGGCCTGTCATTGGGTTTGGCCCATGCCGCTTTGATCGACTCAGGCGTTTGCAGGCCGATAGCCACGCCTTTTGGCGGAATGGGCTTGAGGTACCACTTTGTCCACAGGTCGCGCAGGACGCCCGACGCGGCCATGGACCGGATGGTTTCATCCGCTATCTTTTTGAGTTCCTTATCGTCTTTTCGCATCATGATGGCGATGGGCTCCACATTCAGGACTTCTCCCACGACCGCGAAGTTCCTGGGTGTCTTGGATGTGGCGATCAGGCTTGCCAGCATGGCGCCATCGATGACGTAGGCATCGGCCCGGCCGGTCTCCAGAAGCAGGAAACTGTCCTGGTGGTCCTTTCCCTGAATTTCCTTGAAGTCCAGGCCTGCAGCCCTCTTGTGTTTTCGCAGGTGCTGCACCGAGGTTGTACCCGTCGTCGTGACGACTGTTTTTCCGTTGAGCTGGCTTATGGAGGTGATCCCCGAATCAGCCCTGACAGCCATTCGAACCTCTTCGATGTAGGTTGTCACGGCGAATGCGACGTCTTTCTGCCGTGCCGCGTTGTTGGTTGTGGAGCCGCATTCCAGATCGACCGTGCCGTTCTGCACAAGCGGAATGCGATTTTGGGAGGAGACCAGCTGGTAGCCGACCTCAACCATGCCCAGATTGAGTTTTCGCCTGGCGGCATTGATGATCTGCTGGCAGATATCAATGTGAAATCCCACGTACTTTCCATCGCCAAGCGTGTAGGACAGCGGGACGGAGCCGTCCCTCACCCCCATCGTCAGCTTGCCGGTGGTTCGCATCTTCTCCAGCGTGCTGACCTGCGCAAGGGCAGGCATGGCAAACATCGCCGCGGCGACCAGCAATGCCGTTGGTTTGAGTCGTTTCATAAGAGCGCCAGGTTGCAGGTAAAAACTAGGTGAGGGACGAACAAAAGTGCTTGATGCGATTGCAGGCTTCCACCAGCAGTTGGTCATCCGCCGCGAAGGCGACGCGGATATGTGGGCCCAGGCCAAAGGCGCTGCCGTGAACTGCCGCGACACCGGTTTGCAGGAGGAGCTGATTGGCGAAGGTTTCGTCATCCGCGATGTGCGCGCCATCCGGCGTCTTCTTGCCGATCAACCCTTCGCAGGAGGGGTAGGCGTAGAACGCGCCTTCCGGCTTGATGCAGCTGAGTCCAGGGACCGCGTTGAGCATCGAAACGACGAGGTCCCTTCTTCGCTCGTAGGACTTCCTGGCAAGCGCAATGAAGTCCTGCGGCCCGTTGAGCGCCTCGAGGGCCGCGTACTGCGAGACCGAGCTGGCGCCGGAGGTCTGTTGCCCCTGAATCTTTTCCATTGCGCCCAGAAGCCACTCAGGCCCGGCGCCATAGCCAATCCGCCAGCCGGTCATCGCGTAAGCTTTTGAGACGCCGTTGACGATCAAGGTCCGGCGTTGGATGTCTTCCCCGAGCTGGGCGATGGTATGGAAGGGTTGCTTGTCAAAGACAAGGTGCTCATAGATGTCATCGGACATGATCAGCACCTTGGGGTAGTCCCGCAACACGTCCACGATCACCTGCAGGTCCTGCCGGCTGTAGACCGCGCCCGAGGGATTCGAGGGGGAGTTGAGGATCAGCCATTTGGTCCGGGGTGTGAGCGCGGCACGTAAATCTTTCTCCGCCAGCTTGAAGCCGTTCTCCATTCGGGTGGGGACGATCACCGGCCGGCCGCCGCAGAGCAGCGCGATCTCGGGGTAGCTCACCCAGTAAGGCGCCGGAATGGCCACCTCGTCGCCCGGATCGAGCGTTGCCATCAGGGCGTTGAAGATGACCTGTTTCCCACCGCTCGACACCATGGTTTCGTTGACGCCGTAGCGCAAGCCGTTTTCGCGCTCGAACTTCGAAACGATGGCCGCACGTAGAGGTGCTATCCCCGCAACCGGCGGATAGCGTGTGTGGCCCGCGTTGATGGCCGCGATGGCGGCGTCCCGGATGTTGGCAGGCGTGTCGAAATCCGGCTCTCCCGCGCTCAGGGAGATCACATCGCGGCCGGACTTTTTCAGCGCGGCGGCCCGCGCAAGCATCCCGTAGGTCGCGGACGGCTGGACGGCCGCCAGCCGTGCGCTGAGCGCGCCGCTATCAGCCAGGGCAATTTCTAGCGCCATTTCTGCAAGCCAAGAAGTTCGAGGGTCGTGGCGCCTGCGCCGAGCTTTTCCATCATCAGGGCCTCTTTGCCGGCGCGCTCCTTTGCGGCGCTGATGATGCGTTCGATGTGCGCCCGGGGAATCACCACCACGCCATCATCGTCGGCGACCACCAAGTCCCCCCGGGAAATACCGCAGTCCGATATCTGGATGGGGTCGCCAACGGAATTGAACCTTGCCTTGGCCGTCCCCTGCACTGAAATCCCTCTCGTGAACACCGGAAAGTTCCGCCGGTTCATGGCCGCGATATCGCGCACGCCCCCGTCCATGACCAGGCCGGCGATGCCCCTGGCCTGGGCGGCAACGGTCAGCACCTCTCCCCAATAGCCGGCGACAAAACCACTGGCGTCGACGACCAGGACGCTGTCCGCGGGCGCTTTTTCCAGGGCAATGTGGATGGCCAGGTTGTCGCCCGGCGCGCACGACAGCGGATAGGCCTCACCCACCAGTACCACGCCGGGACGGATAGCACGGATATTCCGGTCCAGCGAGCATCTCAAGCCCGAGGCCTCGAAAAGCGTCGAGGAGCCGAGTTCACCGGCTGTTGCAAACAGCTTGGAGTTCATCAGGCCTTCCTTTGCAGGGTGTGGTACCCCAAAGCCGCCCGGGCTTCTTTCAGCGTCTTGCCTTTGGAAATTTCCTCCCTGATCTGGCGCTCAACGCCTTCAATCTTCTGGGCTGCCTCGGCGACTTCCCTGGCTCTCTCCCGCGGCACCACGACCACGCCGTTCGCGTCGGCCACCACGATGTCGCGGGGCCTGACCCTGGCGCCGCCGATGGAAACCGGGGCATTCGCCTCCAGGAATTCAACCCGGTCTTTTCCGGTGCGCATGTAGCGCCCCCGGGTGAACATGGGGTAGCCGTCGGAAATCGCTTTCATCACGTCCCTGCACACGCCGTCGATGGCGGTGCCCGCGAACTTATGCGTGCCGGCGACCTGGGTCATGATGTCGCCCCACACCGTGCAGTCCGTCCGGCCGCTGTTGTCGATGACGACGAAGTCGCCCTCGGCCACGTCGTCAATAAAGTCGCCGGCCGTCCCGGGAGGATTGCTGGCTGGAACGTAGCGAACCGTGAAGGCGGGACCAACGACGGTTTTGGCATAGTTGGCCAGGGGCGCGATGCCCAGGCACTGGCCCGGAAGTCCGAGCCGGTCCATCGCGTCCGACACGCCCGGCGTATCCAGGCCCTCGAACAGCGCCACGAGGTCTCTGTCTTCGATACTCATTTCCATGCTCATTTTTGTGTCTCCACCACGATGGCGGCGAACTCCTTGTCATGCATGACTTCGGAGACGGAGCGGCCGGCGCGAATGGCCTGGACCATGCCGTCCTGCCGCGCGGCAATCTTTTCGCCCAGGGCGACGACTTCCTCGATACGGCCGGCGGGAACGAACACGGTTCCGCAGCGGTCCGCGATGACATAGTCGTCCTGGCTGACCGTGACGCCCTGCACCTGGATCGGTTCGCCAGAGGAGATTTGCGCGACCCTGTTCCTGGCGCTGATCATCGTCACGCCACGGCCGAAGACGGGGTAGCCAATGGACTCGCTGCCCTCGATGTCCCGCGAGACGCCGTCGAGAACGGTGCCCTTGATGCCTTTCAGCTGGGACGCATTCGCCACCAGGTCACCCCAGGAGGAGATGCCTTCCAGCCCCCCTGTAATCACCAGGATGCGATTCGCGGAGTTGACTTCGGCGATCACGGGCGTGATGGGGTGGACCGTGGCGCGAGGGTCGGTTTTGGGCCCGAGCTGGATCGTGTTGGCGAGCCCGACGATCTTGGGACAGTTCCAGAGAGGACGCAGGCCGAAAGTGGCGCCTTTGAGCTCGAGAAAATCAAGCGCGTCGGAGACGGTGTTCGTGTCGAGCTGGTAGAGCCGCTGGAGAAGTTTTTCTTCGGTCATGTGTTGGATTGAGGTTGGATGTCTGCGCTGTTTCGGCTACATTTTTCTTGCAATGGAGAAAATCGATTCCTTTGCGTGACATCAGTTTCTCGCTCTTGAGGAAGGGCGTCTATTACCTTGAGACTATTGAATCCATACACAAAAGGAATCGAAATGATCAACTTCAGAATCCTTCGGCATCTGTGGCTGTTTTTGGCGGTTGCGGAAGAACGCCATTTCGGAAAGGCGGCCAAGCGCCTGGGAATGTCCCAACCGCCCCTGACCAAGCAGATACAGGTCCTGGAACATGCCCTGAAGGCCAGGCTGTTTGAGCGTTCGCAAAGCGGGGTGACGCTGACGGCGGCCGGCCTGGCGATTCTTCCTGCCGTGCAGAAATTTGCGGAGCAGGTGCAGCGCCTTGAGCTTTCCGTCAGGGAGGCGACGGGCGGCCGTACCGCCGTGCTGACAGTGGGGACTATCACTTCGGCGATGTTCGATGTGCTTCCCGAGATCATTGAGCTCGTCAAGAAAGAACACCCGGGCATCACAGTCTCTCTCAAGGAGGCGGATACGGCCAGCGCGCTTGCTGCGCTGGAAAGCGGCGACATGGACGTCGCGTTTGTCCGGCTAAACGGCAGCTACGGCGCCGTGACCGCGGTGCCCTTGATCAAAGACCGGCTGGCCGTGGCCCTGCCGTCCAGCCACAAACTGGCAAGGCACAAGTCGATCAAGCTGGCGGATGTTTCGGAGGAAAACTTCGTGCTGTTCCCCCGCTCCATCAGCCCCGCCTACTTCGACGACGTGGTGACCGCTTGCAGGGATGCCGGTTTTTCCCCGCGGATTCTTCATGAGGCGATGTCGGTCGCGTCCCAGCTGGCATTCGTGGCGTGCGGACAGGGCGTGGCCGTCGTGCCTTCCGCACTGGGGAAGATGAATACAACAGGGGTGAGCATCAAGCCGCTGCGAGACGCGGTCGACGTTGTGACCATCGCGGTTGCCTGGAACAAGCACAGGCCGAACCCGTCGGTGGATGCCCTTGTGAAGATTGCCCAGCGCTGGGCGAAGGCCTGACGCAAATTCGCTTTCACCCCTACTCCCGCACTGGATGCATCAAGCAGCGGACTTAGGCCACTTAGGTCTTTTCCAGATCACGCCGTCCACCAGGTAGTGATGGAAATTCACGGTGAAATGCAGAATGAACACGGTGGGCAAGCCCAACCAGATCAGTTGCTGGCCGGCCACCGAGAGCGCTTCGTACATCACCGCGCCCAGCACCAGGCACAGGGCGAGGTATTTGCCCGCATTTTTGAATGGTTTCACCAGGCGCTGAAGGTCCTGGGTAGCTATGGGCCCTTGTGCGTCACGGCGGACATTCTGCAGCCATACAAACTGCAGGTATTGCAGGTTGTGCCAGATATTCACCACCAGCCACCCCGACGTGATGTCGGTGACCCACAGGTAGGCAACCGCCGTAACCAGCAGGTGCGATGCCACAAACAGGCAATGCCCCGCGTTGAGCCGCCCGGCCAGCGCAAGGCGCAGCTGCCGGTACCCCCACCACGCGCACGAAAAGACGGCGACGATGCCTGTTACGCCTGTCAGCGCGGCGTCGACAGGAGGAAGGTAGATGGGGTAGCCATAGAAGAATTCAGGGGCCGTTGTGCACCGGTGCATCAAGCCCCAAAGCGGAAAGAGGTAGATCAGGCTCTCCGACAGGCGGTCGGGGCCAGCGGCTTGCGGGTCGGCCTTTCTGCACGCCCTTGAAATGCCGAAGGACTGCCGGGTGACATGGTAGGTCTGGGCGATGAAATACAAAGTAAACAGGCCACCCAACTCATAGGCCAGGGCCACCATCGTGACCCCGACAAGCACGATGGGCGGCAAAGCAAAAATCAGGAACCAGTGCCTTTTGACATGGGCTTTGTCAAAACCAATGCGGGTGTAGGTGGCAATGACGTGGGGGCTGGCGAACAGCCAGACGTCGACCAGCACCACTGCCACAAACATCGCGGGCGAGATGGTTGCCAAAGCACCCAGGACCAGCGCGATGCCGGCGGTGCCAAAGAGGAACAGCCTGTCAAACCACGGCCCATAGAGGAGCGGGCCGTGATTGGCTGGACCAACCAGCAAGCGCAGACTCATGTTGGAGGAGGTGGTGGTGGCCGTGCGGAGCCCAGCGAAGCAGCTTTTGGCGGCCGAATGTACTGCGTTCCCGGCCGAAGATACCGTTCCGTTGACGCCCTGGTTTTCTCGTAGGCGCCATTGAGTCCGGACTCAAACCGCGAAGCCAGTGTCAGCCTGCCGGACATGGCGGACAAACCAGCGGGCTGCAGTGTTTGATAGGGGTCATACAGCCGCACTGTTTCGCAAGGGAAACAAAAGCCGTCGGCATCAAACTGGCTTGCGAATTGAATCGAATACACCACACCATTGGGACTGTCGCTGTCAATCGGGAATGAAAACGCCAGAACCGAATCAGCCGCATCGGCGGCAGGATTGCTGTCACGCAGCAAAATGAATCCGGACTCCGTGAAGGCACGGGCTACCTCCCGCTTCAGATCCGGCAGTTTGACCTTGACGTAGGAGTTGTCGTAACCCGGGCGGTTACGCTCCCCGCTCCACATGTTTTTGTACTCAAACCCGTGTTGGGGATCCAGGTAGTTCTGCGACTTGTTTTTAATCGACGCATACGCCTGATCGATGTCCGGGTAGAGCCGGCTGCTGAGATCGTATTGGGCCATCCATGGCAGTTTCCCCATGTCCCTCTCGTTCAGTATTCGTCCCCTTCGCAAGAAGCAATTCATGCACTTGTTCTTGACAACGGTGCCGTCAACCTTGAATTCAAAAATCACGGTTCCGGATTTGCCGTTCTTGTCCATGGGATAGGAGAACTGGAAGACCGTGCTGTCATCCGCATCTTTTCTTTTGGCAAGCAGGGAAAAATTGAATTCCGAAAATGAATCAACCAGCATTTGATTCAAATGATCCGCCCTGATATTGCGGTAAATCGCCACGGGAAATGCGTGCGGCACCCGGGGATCTATTGTTACGACGGGTTTTGCAACCGGCTGGCTGCTTGAAATGGAAAGGCATCCAAGTCCCAGGACCAGGAAAACTGCAATTCTGGACAACATTTTTTAGTACTCCCCCGTTTAACGTTATCCATGGATTAAACATCAGGGCCGGCTCCCAACAAGACGAGTTTTTACCTGGGCTGGACGCCACACTGAACCCAATTCGCCGAACGCCAGCCATTTTGGCCATGAAAAAAGCGCCTGAAGAGGCGCTTTTTTCATGGATGCGGCCTGGGGCCGCATCGGCAAACCGGCTCAACCCTGGTGGGGGCGCTTGCCTGGGTTCTTTTTGCTGCGGGTGTGCGAACCGCGCTCCAGGCTGATCTTCTGGCCGCGGCCGGTCGTGATGGTGTAGCCCTTGGGAGGGACTGGCTTGGGGGCGCAGATGTCGGCTTCGACTCTGATTTTCTTGGGCATGGAAGACTCCGGGTTAAAAATGGCGTAGCCCGTGATTTTAAGCCACTCCGGGCCTGCGGCCGTGCCCAGGGGTTCCCGCCCCCGTACAGGACGGCCGGCAAGGCGCAAAAAGCGGTGTCCGGCCAGAAAAAAAGGCGGCGCCCGKCCGGGCGCCGCCTTTTTGCGGGAAAGCGTGAAACGGCCTATTCGATGGTCGCGCCGGAAGCCTGCACGATGCTTTTCCACTTCACATAGTCGGTCTTGAGCAGGCTGGAGAACTGTTCGGGCGTCATGTTTTGCACTTCGGCGCCCTGGGCGTGGATGGCGGCCTTCATCTCGGGCGTGGCCAGCAGCTTGTTGACCTCGGCATTGACGGTGGCGACGATGTCCTTGGGCGTGCCGGCCGGCATGAACAGGCCGTACCAGGTGCTGACGTCAAAGTCCTTGTAGCCCAGTTCGGCCACGGTGGGCACTTCGGGCAGCGAGGTGCTGCGGCGGGCCGAGGTGACGGCCAGCGGGCGCAGCTTGCCCGACTTGATCTGGGCGATGGCCGAGGGCAGCGAGGACACCATGAGGTCCACATTGCCGGCCAGCACGTCCATCATGGCCGGGTTGGAGCCCTTGTAGGGCACGTGGCGCAGCTTGATGTTGGCGGCGCTGTTGAAGATCTCGCCGGCCAGGTGGATGGTCGTGCCGTTGCCGGGCGAGCCGTAAGTGATGCTGTCGGGCGCGGCCTTGGCGGCGGCCACCACGTCGGCCAGGGTCTTGAAGCGCGACTGCACGCCCGTGACGATGACCACCGGCGTGTAGGCCACGTGGGCCACGGCCACCAGGTCCTTGGTCGGGTCGTAGCTCAGGTTTTTGTAGAGCCAGGGCGCGACGACCAGGTTGTCCTTCTGGCCCATGACCATGTCGTAGCCCGTGGGCGCGGCGCGCACGGCTTCGGCGATGCCGATGGTGCCGCCGGCGCCGCCGCGGTTGTCGGGAATCACCGTCCACTTGCTGACCTCGGTCAGCTTGTTGGCCACCAGGCGCGACAGGATGTCGGTGCCGCCGCCGGGCGGGAAGGGAACGATCAGGCGTATCGGTTTGGCCGGGTAGGTCTGGGCCTGCGCGGCGCAAAGCACGAACGCGAGGGCGATGAAGGACAGAATCTTGCGAAGCATGGGGAAAGTCTCCTGATGGGGTCTGCCAAGCATAAGGCGAATGAAAAAACACCCCGCATGCAGCCGGTTTTTGAGCCTCGATTTTATTCGCCGCCCTGTCTATACAACATGGCGGCGCCGCGCAGCCCTAGCGTGATCCGCGTGGGCGGGCGTCTCGATCGGCGATGGCCCCGGCCTGGGCCACCTATGATCAGGCCCTCAACAAAACAGGGAGGCCTTGCATGTCATCAACTTCTTCCGCCGCGCCATCCATGGTGCGCACCGGCGCCAAAGCCGGTGTGGCATTTGCCGGTTCCGTCGCCATGGGGTTTTTGCTGGCTTTCCTGCTGGGCGGCGGCGTGTTCTTCTTTTACCTGAGCCGGCTGTCCGGCCCCGGCATGCCCGCCGCGGCGCACGCGGGCGGCGCCGTCCTCGCCCTGCTGTTCTCACCACCCCTGCTGGTCGGTTTTCTGCTGCTGGCCTTTGTGCCGATCTACCTGATGCTGGGCGTGGCGCGTGGCCGCAGCCGGGCCATCCAGCAGGTCGTCATGAACCATGGGGAAGCCATGTCGCAGCGCCTGACGGACGCGATTGCCGGACGCATCGAAGCCATGCCGCGGACCAAAGGCGCGCTGGAGCGCGTGGCCGACGTGCTGTCGGCCGATGCCATCGTCCAGCAACTGGCGCCTGTGCTGGGCCAAGGCCGGGCGGTGCGCGGCATGGTCAATTTTGTGCTGAATCGCCTGCCGCTGGCCGACCTGCTGGCGCAATGGCAGCAAGGCCGCGCCGCGGAAACTGCCGCCGCACCCGCGCCCGGCGCGCCGGATCCGGCCTTGCGCGCACTGCTCACGCAGCGTATCGGCGAGACGCTGCAAGACGCCGCCACGCCTTCCCGCAAGCCGCTCTACATCGCCATGGCCGTCCAGGCCGCCTTGCTGGCGGTGGGGATGTGGCTGACGCGTTGACGCTCGCCGTCGATACGCCTAGATCATTTCCAGCGGAGCGGCCCTGGAAGGCGGCTGGAACAGCGCGTCCAGCTCGGCCAGCTGTTCAGGGCTGAGTTGAATGCCGGCCGCCGCGACGTTCTCGCGCAGGCGGCCGGGATGGCTGGTTTTGGGAATCGCGATCACGCCCTCCTGCGCCAGCAGCCAGGCCAGCGCGGCCTGGGCCGGCAGCATGCCGTGGCCTTGGGCGAAGCGGGCCAGGCCCGCATGGCGCAGCAGGCGCGCCTGCTCGATCGGCGAGTACGCCATGACGGGCACACGCCGCTCGCGCAGCCAGGGCAGCAGGTCCCACTCGATGCCGCGCCGCGTGAGGTTGTACAGCAGCTGGTTGGCCTGCACCTCCTGCCCGCCGGGCAAGTCCCACAGCTCCTGCATGTCGGACAGGTCCAGGTTGCTGACGCCGTAGTGCCGTATCTTGCCGGCCTTCTGCAGCGCCACGAAAGCCTGCAGGGTTTCGGCCAGCGGCACCGAGCCGCGCCAGTGCAGCAAGTAAAGGTCTATGCGGTCGGTGCGCAGCCGGCGCAGACTGCGCTCGCAGGCCGCCACCATGCCGGCCTTGGAGGCATTGTGCGGATACACCTTGCTCACGATAAAAGCCTCGTCGCGCCGGCCCTGCAGCGCCTCGCCGACCAGCTCTTCGGACAGGCCTTCGCCATACATTTCCGCGGTATCGACCAGCGTGCAACCCAGGTCCAGGCCCAGCCGCAAAGTCGCGAGTTCGTCGGCGCGGCGAGGCCGCGCATCACCCATGTTCCAGGTGCCCATGCCCAGGGCGGGAACGGCTTCGCCGCCGGGCAGCCATACGGTTTTCATGCGAATCATCTTAGCGCCGCGGAGCCAGGGGCGGGGCATTTCAGTGATGCGCTTATGGAATCAATGCGGGCCGAAGAATTCATGTTTCCGTCGGCCCCGCGACGTAGCATGGCGTGGCTTTCACCGCGCCACGCGCTCACCCGATGGAGAACGATATGAAGATCATCCGAAGCAAGGATTTCACCGCGACACGCGCCTGGGGCGCGATGACGGTGGCCAATATGCAGGGCATCACGACCCGGCTGCACTGGACCGACAAACCCTACAAGTGGCACATCAATGAGGGCGAAGAAGTGTTTGCCGTGCTCGACGGCCGCGTCGAGATGCGCTACCGCGACAACTGCGGCCAATGCTCGGTGATGCTGGAAACCGGCGACATCTTTTTCGCCAGCGCCGGCACCGAGCACATCGCCTCGCCGGTGGGTGAAGCCCGCGTGCTGGTGGTGGAAGTGGAGGGCAGCGACTGAAGGCTTGGCCTTCTAGGAAGCCGCCGGCGGTAGCGGCAGGTTGACCAGCAGGTTTTGCGGCTTGAGCCTGAGCACACCGCCGGCGTCCATCATCAGCCCCAGGTACACCGGCTTGCCCGCCACGTCGGCGCGCATCTCGCGCGGGTCGGCAAAGTCCAGCCGGAACAGGCTGACCAGCCTCTGCAGGCGCGCCGGCTCCACCTCGCGGCCTTCATACAGATCATTGAGCAGGGCCGTCGCCTCGGCGTCCAGCCCCAGGTGCCAGCGCCAGGCCTCGTCGTCGACCTTTTGCACGGGGCGAATGGTGACGGCGACGCCGAGGAAATGCGCCACCCATTTCTGCAGCACACCGGCCAGCGCCTTGAGGCCCGAACGCGCGCGCACCAGCGTCAGCACCAGGCCGTGTCCCAGTTCGTTGTTCACCTCGTGCGTGAGGTCCAGCAAAAAACGGTGGCCGCCAGTCCCTTCGGTTTCTTGCCAGTACGCGGCGGCATTGCCGTCATTGAGCACCTGCAACTCGACGGTGGGCACAGGCGCCCCGGCCTCGGCCAGGAAGCGGCCGAAATCGCCCACGCCGCCGGTTTCATGGAACATGTCAATGACCGCCAGGTCGCCGCTGAGCACCCTGCCCCCTTCGGTGCTGATGCGCTGGGGGCGAAAAAGCATTTCGGCCGCGCGCACTTCGTAGGCATCCATGGAATCGGCCAGCAAGTTGCGCAGCATGGCCTGCACGATCAAATCAATGAAGAGCGGCGGTATGTCAATGCGGCCCGTGCCGTCGCGCGGAAACAGGCCCAGGTAATAGGCCTCCAGCGTGCCCGCGGCCAGCAGGCCGTCGCGAAAGCGCAAAAACAAGGCGTAGTTGTCACGCGCATCCGCGTCTTGCAGCGCCTGCAATTCGCCGGGCGCCATCGGCCTGGAGGGCGAAGCCGCCAGCGCGGCATGCAAGGCGCGCTCGGCCTCGCAGGACTCGGGCACCAGCGCCAGCTCGGGCCGCGCCAGGAACAGCCGCAGGTAGTCGTCGGTGGGCTGAAGCCAGCCGCGCACAGTGGGCTGGAGTTGTTCGAAGCCGCTCGAAGGCCAGAAGTTTTGCATGGGCGACATCGTCTCACATCAACCCAGCGTGTTTGCCGACGCCGGCATTACATCCTGTTTCATCGCGCCCTTGAATGGCGCAATCTTTACCGCTTGTTAGCAGTCCATCCATCGTTCGGCGCGTTGTCATGGGTATGGTGGTCTACACAGGGCCACAAGCCTCCACACAGCCTCCACACGGCCCCATCAACGATGGCCCGCAACGACAGGAAGAGAGCGTGCACCATGACCAGCACCGACACCCATTCATCCCACGACACCGCCCGTGATGCCTTGCGGGCTTTCCGGCTTTCCGACCTTTACTGGTACTTCGTGCTGCTGGCCGTGGCCTTTGTGCTGGCACTGCTGCAGCCCGTCGTCTGGGCGCAGCAGCCCGCGCCGCAGGGCGAGGCGCCGGACCCGCCGAGCAGCGTGGCCCGGCTCAACCTGGCCGAAGGCGCCGTGAGTTTTGCGCCGGGCGATGCGGCCGATGCCTGGACACCCGCCGTGCTGAACCGGCCGCTGACCGCCGGCGACAGGCTGTGGACGGGCCCGCAGGCGCGCGCCGAACTCTATGCCGGCTCCACCGCCGTGCGCATGAACAAGCAGACCAGCCTGGACCTGCTCGCGCTGGACGACAACACCACCCAGCTGCGACTGGCGCAGGGCACGCTCAAGCTGCGCGTGCGCCAGCTGTTCGAGGGCCAGCGCCTGGAAGTCGACACGCCCAACCTGGCTTTTGTGGTGTCGCAGCCCGGCGACTACCGCCTCGACGTGGACCCGGCCGGCAACACCACGCGCGTGATCGCGCAGTCGGGCGGCGGCGTGATTTACGGCGACGGCTCGGCCTCGGTGAACCTGGCCGGCGGGCAGCAGGCCAATTTCACCGGCACGCAGTTGGTGCCGGCAGGGCCGGGCGCCACGCGGCAGGATGACTTCGACCTGTGGGCCGCCAACCGCGACCGGCTTGAGAACCAGTCGGTGTCGGCGCGTTATGTCCCGCGCGAAACCGTCGGTTACCAGCAGCTCGACAGCTACGGCAACTGGAGCCAGGACCCGGCCTACGGCGCCGTCTGGATACCGCGCGCCGTGCCGGCCAACTGGGCGCCCTACCGCATGGGCCACTGGGCCTGGGTCTCGCCCTGGGGCTGGACCTGGGTCGACGACGCGCCCTGGGGTTTTGCGCCCTTCCACTACGGCCGCTGGGCGCAGATAGGCCCGCGCTGGGCCTGGGTGCCGGGACGGCTAGCGCCGCGCCCGGTGTACGCGCCCGCACTGGTCGCCTTTGTCGGCGGCAGCAGCGGCGGCGTGAGCTGGAATATCTCCGTCGGCGGCGCGGCGCGCCCCGGCGTGGGCTGGTTCCCGCTAGCGCCCGGCGAGGCCTTCCGCCCGGCCTACCGCGTGAGCCCGCGCTATGTCACCCGGGTGAACAACAACATCGTGGTCAACAACACCGTCAACGTCACCAATGTTTACCGCTACCAGCGCCAGCCCGCCGCCGTCACGGCCGTCAGCCGCGAGGACTTCGAGCGCGGCCGGCCGGTGCACGGCAACCCCCACCGCCTGAGCAGCGCCGACCTGGGCCGCGCGCAACTCGTGGCCGATCGCGGCGCCTTGCCGCAGCGCCCGAACCCAGCGGAGCTGCGCGAACGGCAACGCCCCGTGGCCGCCGCCGCTTTGCCGCCGCCCGCCGTGGCCGCGCGGCCGGTGGTCAGCAGCCGCGACGACAGGCGTGGCGACCACAGGGACGGCCGCGATGGCCGGCGCGATGACAACAACCGCGACGACCACCGCGCCGGGCCTTTTGCCGGCAGGGACCACGATGCCCGGCCACAAGCCGCTGCCCCCGCCTCCCCCACCGCGCCTGTCGCCACGGCCCCGGTTGCACGGCCCGCGCCCGCACCGGACCGCGGCGCCCTCGAAGCCAGCCAGCGCGCCCAACGCGAACAGCAGCGCCAGCAAAAGGAGCGGCAGGAACAGCTGCAGGCCCCGCAACTGGAACAGCAACGCCGCCAGGGCGAGGAAGCCATAGGCCAGCGCGCCCTGCGCGAACAGGCCCAGCGCGACGCGCGGGCCCGCCAGGAGGCACAGGAACGCGCCCAGGCGGCCAATGCCAGCGCCGATGCCCGCGCCAACGCCGACCGCCATGCCGCCGAACAGGCCCGGCGCAGCCAGCAGCAAGCCCAGCGCGAACAGCAGCGCCAGCAGCAGGAACAACGGGAAAAGCTGCAAGGCCCCCAGCTGGAACAGCAGCGCCGTTCCGGTGAAGAACCCATAGGCCAGCGCGCCCTCCGCGAGCAGGCCCAGCGCGACCAGGAAAATGCCCGCCAGCAGCAAGCCGCGCAAAGGCAGCAACAGCAGCAACAGCACCAACAACAGTTGCAACAACAGCAGCAGCAGTTGCAACAACAGCAGCAGCATTTGCAACAACAGCAACAACGTGCGCAGCAGGAGCAGCAACAGCGTGCGCAGCAAGAACAGCAGCGTCAGGCCCAGGAGCAGCAACAGCAACAACGCCGTCAACAGCAACAGCAACAGCAGCAACAGTCACAACGCGACGCCACCCCCGACAAGCCGATCCGCCAGGCCGACGCCGCCAACCCGCGCGGCCAGCGCGGCGAAGGCGGCCCAGGCCGCAACCGCGAGCAGTAAGCGCAGACGCCGCTCTCAAAATCCCCTCGGTGCCGCGCCCCCCGCCCGCGCAGCGAGGGCGCTCCCTTGCAAGCAAGAAGCACGGAGGGCGTTCGCAAAAGCCCGTCTGGCTAGGCGCGCCGCCGCAGACAGTGCACCAGGCACGGCAAGGCGGCGCAACAACGCCAGGCGGGCTTTTGCGAGCGCCCTCTCAGGGTTGCCCATGACGCAAAACTACCTAAGGGTCTGCCCGGTATCGCCTGGGAAGGTGGGTGGCTAGGATGACCAACTGTGTTTCACGGGCCTATGCCCGCGGCTGCATACCTGCCGCGTCGGCCTTCGCGCCCCGTGATTTCAACCCCCACCCCGCCGGAGACTAATTTGTCAGTGGAGTTCATTCTCGAAACACGAGGGCTGACCAAGGAATTCAAGGGATTCGTGGCCGTCAACAACGTGGACCTCAAGGTCCAGCGCGGGCATATCCACGCGCTGATCGGGCCCAACGGCGCGGGCAAGACCACCTTCTTCAACCTGCTCACCAAATTCCTCACGCCGACGCGGGGCAGCATTGCCTACAACGGCAACGACATCACTTTCGAGCAGCCCGCGCAGACGGCGCGTCGCGGCATCGTACGCTCCTTCCAGATCTCGGCCGTGTTCCCGCACATGACGGTGCTGGAAAACGTGCGCGCGGCGCTGCAGCGCAACCTCGGCACCTCCTTCCACTTCTGGAAGCCCGAAGACAGCCTGTTTCACCTGCACGGCCGCGCCCGCGAACTGCTGGCCGAGGTCGACCTCAGCGCCTTCGCCGACGAGCTGACCGTGAACCTGCCTTACGGCCGCAAGCGCGCGCTGGAACTCGCCACCACCCTGGCGCTGGAACCCGAACTGATGCTGCTCGACGAGCCCACCCAGGGCATGGGCCACGAGGACGTGGACCGCGTGACGCAGCTGATCAAAAAAGTCTCGGCCGGCCGCACCATCCTGATGGTCGAGCACAACATGAACGTGGTGTCCTCGATCGCCGACCGCATCACCGTGCTGCAGCGCGGCGCCATCATCGCCGACGGCCCGTATGCCGAAGTGGCGAAGAACCCGCTGGTGATCGAAGCCTATATGGGCACGGCGAACACCGAACTACAGGGAGCTCACTAGATGACCAAAGAGCTCCTCAAGATAGAAGACCTGCACGCCTGGTACGGCGAATCGCACATCCTGCATGGCGTGAACCTCACAGTCAATGAAGGCGAAGTCGTGACGCTGCTGGGACGCAACGGCGCCGGCCGCACCACCACCATGCGCGCCATCGTCGGCATGACGGGCGCGCGCAAGGGCTCGATCAAGATCAACGGCGAGGAAGCCATCAAGCTGGCGCCGCACAAGGTGGCCCGGCTGGGTGTGGGCTACTGCCCCGAAGAGCGCGGGATTTTTGCCAGCCTCACGGCCGAAGAAAACCTGATGCTGCCGCCCACCATAGGCCCGGGCGGCATGAGCCTGGACGAGATCTACGCGATGTTCCCCAACCTCAAGGAACGCGCCGGCAGCCCCGGCACGCGCCTGTCGGGCGGCGAGCAGCAGATGCTGGCCGTGGCGCGCATTTTGCGCACCGGCGCTCGCCTGCTGCTGCTCGATGAAATCTCCGAGGGCCTGGCGCCCGTCATTGTGCAGAAGCTCGCCGAGATGATCCTCACACTCAAGGCCAAGGGCTACACCATCGTGCTGGTGGAGCAGAACTTCCGTTTCGCCGCGCCGCTGGCCGACCGTTTCTATGTCATGGAGCACGGCCGCATCGTCAAGCAGTTCGCGCAGAACGAGTTGGCCGGCAACATGGGCATGCTGCAGGAATACCTCGGCGTCTGACGCCGGAGTGCCGCCTTCTTTTCAGTCCATCCGATTTCCCCACCCCCTTCATTCCCTTATCCCCACACCTTTCACCCCCTCAATAACAGGAGACACCATGAAACTCAAAGCACTTGTTGCCGCACTCGCCCTCGGCCTCACCGGCGCCGCCTTCGCGCAGAACACCGGCCCGATCAAGATCGGCATCATCACCGACATGTCCAGCCTGTATGCCGACATCGACGGCCCCGCCGGCGCGGAAATGCTCAGGTGGGCCGTGCAGGATTTCGGCGGCAAGGTCCTGAACCGCCCCATCGAAGTGCTGAGCGCCGACCACCAGAACAAGGCCGACGTCGCATCGTCCAAGGCACGCGAGTGGATCGACAAGGACGGCCTGCAGATGCTGATTGGCGGCACCAACTCCGGCACGGCCCTGGCCATGTCCAAAGTCACCACCGAAAAGAAAAAACCCTTCCTCGTCATCGGCGCCGGCTCCGCCCGCCTGACCAATGAGGACTGCTCTCCCTACACCGTGCACTACGCCTACGACACGGTGTCGCTGGCCAAGGTGGCCGGCTCCGCGCTGGTCAAGGCCGGCAACAAGAGCTGGTACTTCCTGACCGCCGACTATGCTTTCGGCTACTCGCTCGAAGGCGATGCCTCCACCGTGGTCAAGGCCAACGGCGGCACCGTCGCCGGCACCGTGCGCCACCCGCTGAACGCTTCCGACTTCTCGTCTTTCCTGCTGCAGGCGCAATCGTCCAAGGCGCAGATCCTGGCCTTGGCCAACGCCGGCGGCGACTTCACCAACGCCATGAAGGCCGCCAAGGAATTCGGCATCGGCAAGACCATGAAGGTCGCCGGCCTGCTGGTGTTCATTAACGACGTGCACTCCCTGGGCCTGGCCAACACCGAAGGCCTGCAACTGGCCGACAGCTGGTACTGGAACCAGGACGACGCCTCGCGCAAGTTCGCCAAGCGCTTCTTCGACAAATACAAGCGCATGCCGTCCAGCCTGCAGGCGGCCGACTACTCGGCCACCATGAGCTACCTCAAGGCCGTGCAGACCGCCGGCACCACCGATTCCGACAAGGTCATGAGCACGCTCAAGGGCATGAAGATCGACGACTTCTACAACAAGGGCCAGATCCGCGCCGACGGCCGCATGATCCACGACATGTACCTCTATGAAGTCAAGAGCGCCAAGGATTCCAGCACGCCATGGGACTACTACAAGACCATCGCCAAGGTGCCCGGCGACCAGGCCTTCACCACGGTGGCCGAGTCCAAGTGCGCGGCTGTGAAGAAGTAATGGAGTAAATGGAGTCATGGCGCAAGCCTTGAACTGACGGCAAAAAAACGGAGAAGAACGAGGGGTTTGATCCAGCCGGTCATCCGCAGGGATGGCCGGCTGCATCTTTAATGAAGCACCCTCCCATTCCCGCCACGACTAACGGTATCGGTGTCCTGACAGGTTCCCATGGAAATTTTCGGTATTCCCCTGCAAGCGTTTATGGGCCAGCTGATGCTGGGCCTGGTCAATGGCGCCTTCTACGCCATGCTGAGCCTGGGGCTCGCGGTGATTTTTGGCCTGCTGGGCATCGTCAACTTCGCGCACGGTGCGCTTTACATGCTGGGCGCCTTCGCCGCCTGGATCATGCTGGACATGTTCGGCATGAACTACTGGTTCGCGTTGGTGCTGGCGCCGCTGACGGTCGGCATCCTCGGCGTCATCATCGAACGGCTTTTCCTCAAGCATCTGTACAAACTCGACCCGCTCTACGGCCTGCTGCTGACCTTCGGCCTGGCGCTGGTGCTCGAAGGCGTTTTCCGAGAGATTTACGGCGTCTCGGGCCAGAACTACAACGTGCCCGACCTGCTGGCCGGCGCCATGGACCTCGGCTTCATGCGCCTGCCGATTTACCGCGCCTGGGTGGTGGTGGTGTCGCTGGTGGTCTGCCTGGGCACCTGGTTCCTGATCGAGCGCACCCGGCTGGGTGCCTACCTGCGGGCAGGCACTGAAAACGCGCCGCTGGTGCAGGCTTTCGGCGTCAACGTGCCCATGATGGTGATGCTGACCTACGGCGCCGGCGCCGCGCTGGCGGCGCTCGCCGGCGTGCTGGCTGCGCCCATCATCCAGGTCAACCCGCTCATGGGCTCCAACCTGATCATCGTGGTCTTCGCCGTCGTCGTGATCGGCGGCATGGGCTCCATCCTCGGCTCGGTCATCACCGGCCTGGGCCTGGGCATCGTCGAAGGCCTGACCCGTGTTTTTTACCCTGAAGCCTCCAATATTGTTGTGTTCGTCATCATGGTGATTGTTCTGATGTTCCGCCCAGCCGGCCTCTTCGGAAAGGAGGTTTGACCATGAGCACCCTCTCCACCAAAGCCGCCAACATGCTGCGCATCACCTACCTCGTCCTGCTGGCCTTTGCGCTGGCAGCGCCTTTCCTGGGCCTCTACCCGGTGTTTGTGATGAAGCTGCTGTGCTTCGCGCTGTTTGCCTGCGCCTTCAACTTGCTGCTGGGGTTTACCGGCCTGCTGTCTTTCGGCCACGCGGCTTTCTTCGGTTCGGCGGCCTATGTCACCGGCTGGTTCATCAAGTCGCAGAACTGGACACCCGAGCTGGCCCTGCTGGCCGGCGCGGTGGCGGCCGGCCTGATAGGCTTGCTGGTCGGCCTGGTGGCGATACGCCGCCAGGGCATTTACTTCGCCATGATCACGCTGGCCATCGCGCAGATGGTTTACTTCGTCTGCCTGCAGGCGAAATTTACCGGTGGCGAGGACGGCCTGCAGGGCGTGCCGCGCGGCAAGCTGTTCGGCCTGCTCCCGCTCGAATCCGACATCTACCTGTATTACGTGGTGGTGGCGATTTTTGTGGGCTGCTTCCTGTTCATCTCGCGAATCGTGCACTCGCCCTTCGGCCAGGTGCTCAAGATGATCCGCGAGAACGAGCCCCGCGCCATCTCGCTCGGCTACAACGTCGACCGCTACAAGCTGCTGGCCTTTGTGCTGTCGGCTTCGCTGGCGGGCCTCGCCGGTTCGATGAAGACGCTAGTCATGGGTTTTGCGACGCTGTCCGACGTGCACTGGTCCATGTCCGGCGAAGTCATCCTGATGACGCTGCTGGGCGGCGTGGGCACTTTCTTCGGCCCGGTCATGGGCTCGGGCATCGTGATCGCGCTGCAAAACCTGCTGGCCGACAAAGTCGGCTCCTGGGTCACCGTCATCATCGGCGCCATCTTTGTGCTGTGCGTGCTGGCCTTCCGCAAGGGCGTGATCGGCGAGTTGCAGGCCTTCCTGGAGCGCCGCCGCAACGCCGCCAAAGCGGCATCGCAGCAAGCCTGAGCGGCCGCAACGCCAACAAAAAAGCGCGCAAAACCTGCGCGCTTTTTTTATGGGCAAGCCAAGGTTCAGGCGATCAAGGCCCGTCCGTCGACAAGGCGTAGTTGACGTGCTGCGGCACCACCAGCTGCCCCTGGCCGTTGGGCACGGCCTCAATATGAATCTGCGGCTGCGCCGCCTGCACGCTGCCAAAAATCGTGGCGAACGCAATGTCGGCCGCATCGCGCCCCGTGGCGAAGCGCACAAAGCCCATGGGAATCGCCGTGCCCGAAGGGTCGAAGATGTACCAGCGGTCACCCAGGTAGACCTCGACGTAGGCATGGAAATCCGGCGGGCCCAGCGCGGGGTCGGCGCCGTAGTCCATGCCGCTGGCCATGCGCGCCGGCAGGCTGGCCGCGCGGCACAACGCGATCATCAAATGCGCAAAATCGCGGCACACGCCCACCCGTTCTATCAGGGTGTCGATGGCCGAAGTCATGCTGTTGCTGGTATTGCCCTGGAAGCTCACGTGCCGCTGCACCCAGTCGCAAATCGCCCGCGCGCGGCCATAACCGAGCGGCAGGTGGCCGAACTGGCTGTTGGCCAGCGTCATCAACCGGTCCGACTGGCAATAGCGGCTGGGATAAAGATAAGGCAGCACCTCGCCGGGCAGCGCCAGCGGGCTCAGTTCGGGCAGCGAACCCGGCTGCGCCTCGTAGTGAACCAGGTCCACGACCGCCGTATAGCTCAGCGTGAACGTGCCCGGCTCGGCGTGCAGGCGCAGAAAGCGGCTTTGCGTGGCCGGGTCGGTATAGCTGCTGGTGGGCACCGGCTGGCTCAGGCCCAGCGACTCGTTCACGACCCATTGCCGCGGCGTGTACGCGGCCTGGATGTTGAAGATGAAGTCGGCGCCGGGCGCCATCACCTCGTAGCCCAGCACGGTGGAAAATTCAAGCCTGACCATGGGATGCCTTCTGTCTTGGGGTTTGGCTCCAAAGACAAGGAGCCGCTATGTGCGCGGCGAACGGAGTCGTTCGCTGTCGCCACCCATTAGGCGCGCAAAAAAGGGCCGTATCCACGCTTGGCGAAATTTGCCGGGAAGCCCTGGCTTTCCAAGCCGACAGCCTCGCGTCGCCGAGGCCTACAAAGGCCTTGTGGTCGCGAGTTTTTTCTTAGAGCCGCTCACAAAACCCAGCGAAGCGGTCCTGGCTAGGCGCGTCGCCGCAGACAGTACACCAGTACGGCAAGGCGGCGCAACAACGCCAGGAGGGTTTTGTGAGTGGCTCTAGACGCCGCGGAACTCGCGCCGGTATGCCGATGGCGAAGTCCCCAGCGTCGCCGCGAAATGCTGGCGCAGCGACACCGCCGAGCCGAAGCCCGCATCAAGCGCGATCTGCTCCATGGAGCGGTCGGTTGACTCCAGCTGGCGCTGCGCCAGGCCCAGGCGCTGGCTGGTGAGCCACTGGCCCACCGTGGTGCCCGTGACCTGCCGGAAATGCCGCGTGAAGGTGCGCCGGCTCATCAGCGCGCGCGCCGCCAGGGCGTCCAGGCTGTGCGGCTGGCCCAGGTTTTTCTGCACCCAGGCCAGGATGGCCGACAGCCGGTGGTCGGCGCCCGTGGCCGGCAAAGGCTGCTCGACATACTGCGCCTGCCCGCCCTGGCGCTGCGGCGCCACCACCATGCGGCGCGCCACGCGATTCGCCACTTCAGCGCCATAGTCCAGGCGCAGCACATGGAGGCAGCAATCGATGCCGGCCGCCGTGCCGGCCGAGGTCAGCACGTCGCCGTCGTCCACATAGAGCACGTCGGGCTGCAACCGTACTTTGGGGTAGCGCGCGGCAAAGGCCGGCACCAGCGCCCAGTGTGTGGTCGCCGGCCGGCCGTCCAGCAGGCCGGCCTCGGCCAGCACAAACGCGCCCAGGCACAGGCCCACGATGCGCGCGCCGCGCCTGTGCGCGGCCTGCAAGGCCTTGAGCAGGGCTTCGGGCGGACGCTCCATCGCGTCACGCCAGGACGGCACCACGATGGTCTGCGCCTTGGTCAGCGCGCCCAGGCCTTTGTCCACCTGGATGCCGAAGCCCGAGGTGGTGCGCAGCGTGCCGGGCTTTTCAGCGCACACCACAAGCTTGAAGCGCGGCTGGTCCGTCGCCGAGAAGTCGTTGCCGAAGACCATGCAGGGAACCGACAGATGAAACGGGCTGATGCCGTCAAAGGCGACCACGGCCACGCTGCCGTCCTGGCGCGCGGTGAGTTTTCCGGGTTTGGCAGCGGCTTTTCGGGCTGGATGCAGGGATCTGGGTGACATGGCCCGATTCTATCGTGCATTGTCATTCGGGCCACTGTCATGCAAGCGCATTCAAGCCAACAATTCATCTATCACCAACCACCACCGCTTCAAGCACAGGAAACTTTCCATGACCACCAGCAACACCACCACCCCCAAAGCCCCGCGCCGCGCCCTCGTCGTGATCGACGTGCAGATGGAGTACTTCAACGGCGGCCTGCTGATCGAATACCCGCCCATCGCGCAGACCCTGCCCAACATAGGCCGCGCCATGGACGCCGCCCGCGCGGCCGGCATTCCAATCGTCGTGGTGCAGCACAGCGAATCCGCCGCCGCGCCGGTGTTCGCCAAGGGCTCCGCCACCTGGGCGCTGCACGAGACCGTGGCCAGCCGCCCGCGCGACCATTACATCGAAAAAGCCTGGCCCAGCGTCTACACCGGCACCGACTTTGCAGCCTGGCTGGAACAGCACGGCATAGACACCCTCACCGTGGTCGGCTACATGACGCACAACTGCGACGCCTCCACGATTTTTGAAGCCACGCACCGTGGCCTGCACGTCGAGTTTTTGACAGACGCCACCGGCGCCCTGCCCTATGCCAACGAAGCCGGCAGCGCCAGCGCCGAGGAAATCCACCGCGTGTTCAGCGTGGTGTTCCACTCGCGCTTTGCCGCCGCCGGGTCTACCGATGCGTGGATCACCGCCATCCAGGCCGGAGGGCGGCTGGAGAAAGGCAATATCCTGGTGTCGAACCGCGCGGCGCTGGCCGCGCGTTGAGGCGGGCGCGGGGAACGCGGACAGTTCAATGCCAGTTGGCGGCCAGCACGGGCGCCAGCGCCGTCTGCTGCGCCGCCGTCAGGCTTGTCTGCCCCATGGCCGGCGGCGTAAAGCCGGCCATGGCCTGCACCAGCTTGTCGACCTGAGTGTCCTGCAGCAGCTTGCCGTCGCCACTCTTGATCTGCTCGACGTGATAGGGGTTGCCCAAGTACCAGTTTTGCACCGTGATCTTGTCCACGGTACCGATGATGCTCACCTCCAGGTTGTTGCTCACCTTGCGGAACCACAGCTGGCTGGCCGTGATGCCGGACCCGAACTGCGCGGTGTCGCGGTTGCCGGCGGTGGCGCCGTTTTCCTGGACGGTGTCACTGCCATCGCCGCGATTGAGCACATAGATGTCATTGCCCGCCCCGCCGGCCAGCGTGTCGTTGCCCGCGCCCCCTGCCAGGGCATTGGCCGCCGCGTTGCCTGTGAGCGTGTTGTTCAGCGTATTGCCGATGCCGTTGATAACTCCGGTTCCGGTAAGCGTCAGGTTCTCGACATCGTTGCCCAAGGTGTAGCTGATCGAGGCATTGACCAGGTCTACGCCTTCGCCCGCCAGTTCGACCACCCCGTCGGCGGCGCTGTCCATCGTATACGTATCGTTGCCCAGGCCGCCATACAAGCTGTCGTTGCCGGTGCCGCCATCCAGGCTGTCGTTTCCGTCCTCGCCGTACAAGATGTCATCGCCGGCGCCGCCACTCAGGCTGTCGTTGCCGCCACGTCCATACAAGGTGTCGTTGCCTGCCTGGCTGGAAAGCGTGTCGGCGGTTGTGGTGCCGCTCAACACATCGTTGCCGGCCGTTCCGGCAAACAGCCTGCCCTGGATCGCCGCGAGGTTCCACACGGTGCCGTCCGCGAATTTGAACTGCTGCACGCTGTTGTACGCGCTGGCGGTGCTGTCGCCGTAGAGGAAACCGTTCACGGTGATCTTGTCGGCAGTGCCCGCAATGGACACCTCCAGTGCGCTGGTACCGCCAAAGGTGCTGTCGGCGACCTGCCTGAGTACGATCTCCGAGGCCAGCACGCCAGCCTTGAACTGCAGGGTACTCAGGCGGCCGGCCGTGCCGTCGTCGTGGTAGCCGAGCAAATCCTGCCCATCGCCTTTGCCGAACAGGAAGACGTTGTTGCCCGTGCCGCCCGACAGGCTGTCATTGCCGGCGCCGCCATCCAGCGTATCGTTGCCGGCGCCGCCGTAGAGGGTGTCGTTGCCCAGGTCACCATTGAGCACATCGTTGCCTTCCCCGCCGTCCAGGGCGTCATTGCCGACACCCGCATTGAGGGCGTCGTTGCCGGCGTCGCCATTGAGCATATCGGCCCCATCGCTGCCATTAAGGGTGTCGTTGCCACCCGAGCCGTTGAGACTGTCATCGCCCGCACCTCCACTCATGCTTTCAGCGGCAGCCGTGCCGCGAAGGGCGTCGTTGCCGGCGGTTCCGGCAAACAGCTTGCTCTGGATCGTCGCGATATTCCACAGCGTGCCGTCGGCAAACCTGAACTGCTGCACGCCGCCGTAAGCGCCCGGGTCGTCGTTGTAGAAGAAGCCGCTGATGGCAATCTTGTCGGCGGTGCCGGCAATCGAGGCCTCCAGCGCCAGGTCGGTCCAGAACGGGTCCGTGACCTGCCTGAGAACGATGTCCGAGCCGAGCACGCCGGCCTTGAACTGCAAGGTGTTGAGCGTGCTTCGCGCGAGGTCGTAGCGGTTGCCGATGACGTCCTGCCCGTCGCCCTTGCCGAACAGGAAGACGTTGTTGCCTCCGCTCCCGACCAGCGTGTCCCTGCCGGCGCCACCGTCCAGCGTGTTGCTGCCGACACCGTCGTAGAGGTAGTCGTTACCGGCCCCGCCATTGAGGGTGTCGTTGCCCTCTTCGCCTTGCAGCGAATCGTCACCGTCGCCGCCGTTGAGGACGTCATTGCCCCATGACCCGTAGAGCCTGTCACTGCCCGCGCCGCCGCTGATGGTTTCCGCGCCGTTGGTGCCGAGCAGCGTGTCGTCGCCGGCGGTGCCGGCAAACAGCTTGCTCTGGATGGCGGCCAGGTTCCACACGGTGCCGTCGGCAAACCTGAACTGCTGCACGCCGTTGTAGGCGCTGGCCGCGTCGCCGCCGTAGAAGAAGCCGTTCATGGTGATCTTGTCGCTGGTCCCCGCGATGGAAACCTCCAGTGCGCGCATGCTGCCGAGCGTGCCGTCGGCCTCCTTGAGAATGAGCTGCGAGCTGAGCACGCCGCTCTTGAACTGCAGCGTCGCCAGCCTGCCGGCGGTGTCATCGTAGGTGTATACCGTGTCCTGCCCATCGCCTCTGCCGAACAGGTATACGTTGTTGCCTCTACCACCACCCAGGGTGTCGTTGCCGGCGCCGCCATCCAGGGTGTCGGCTCCCTCCTCGCCATTGAGCATGTCATCGCCCGCGCCGCCGTTGAGCGTGTCATTGCCGGCCGCGCCGTTGAGGCTGTCGTCGCCCGCACCGCCGTTGAGGGTGTCCGCGTTAAGGGTGCCGCGAATGTAATCAATCCCGCCGGTTCCGGCGAACACCTTGCCCAGGATGGTGGCAATATTCCACACGGTGCCGTCGGCAAACCTGATTTGCTGCAGGCCATTAACGGCATTCGCGGTATCGTCACCGGCGAAAAAATTGTCGATGGTGACCCTGTCGGTCCGACCCTCAATGGAGACCTCCAGCGCCCTGGTGCTGGCAAAGTCGGCATCGTAGACCTGCCTGACGGTCACTTCCGAAGCCAGCACACCGGCCTTGAACTGCAGGGTGTTGCGCTTGCCCACGGTGCTGTCGCCATAGCCCGCGTAACCGGCGGAGCCGATGATCACATCCTGGCCGTCGCCTTTGCCGAAGAGGTAGGTGTTGTTGCCCAGGTCACCGACCAGGGTGTCGTTGCCGGCGCCGCCGTCCAACACATCATTGCCGGCTCCGCCATTCAGCCTGTCGGCACCTATGCCGCCGTTGAGCGTGTCGGCGCCATCCCCTCCCATGACAACGTCATCCCCCATGGTGGCCAGGTACCAGTCAAAGCCTTGGCCTTTGATGCTCCCGCGCTGCTGGAGTTTGGCGAAGACCTGCATGCCGGCATCGCCCATGGTCTTGAGGTTGCCGATGAATTCGGCGACCACGGCCTGGCCCTGGGCGGGGTTGGCGTTGTACTGCGTTCTCAGCAGGGCGGCCAGGGCGCTGACGTCCAACTCCAGGTTCTGGGTCGCGGCGTTCCATTGCAGGGCGATGCTGTCGTACAAAGGACGATAAAAGCCTTGGGTCATGAGCTGCTGGTACAGGGTCTCGCTGAGTTCGGCGTAGGCCTGGCTCAAAACCTCGGAGGCATGAGACCCCGGGGGTACCGGGCCGGGGCCGCCGTAGCCTACCTGCACATAGTCCTGGCCCATAAAGGCTTCGATGGCGTAGAGCTTGCGCGCATCGATGTAGAGACCGCGGCTGTCGGACGCTTGCCTGTCGCTACCCGTCCAGGCCCACAGGATCTGGTCAAAGAGGTTGTGGCGCACGGCTGCGTCAGTGCTCTTGACGAAATTCTGCACCAAGCCCTGAAGCTTGCCGCTGGCGTCGCGTGCCATGGCTTGGTGCAGGCTGTGCACATTGCCAAAGCCGGCCAGGTCGGGCAGCGCGCCAATCGTGCCGTTGACCGCAACCAGGCTGGTTTCGATAGTACGGGCCAGGTCCACGGCAAACCAGACGTCGTCCATGGCGCGGGTCTGTCCTCCCGTGGTGGTGAAGCTGCCGATCTGCAAATGCTGGTTGCCGTTGACGTCTGTCACCGCCTGCGTTGTGTAGCCGGTGTTTAGGCTCTTGACGCCGGCTTGGGCCAGGGTGAGCAGTTCACCGGCATCGGCCATCCCGTTGCTGTTCGCATCTTTGAAAATGCGTAATTTTCCGAAACCGGCATCTGCGGCATCCACTTTTCCATCCTCGTTCTCGTCGAGTTCATCCAGAGCGCCAAAGCCATTGGCAGCCTTGCTGCCGTCCTTCAGGACCGTGTTGTTGCCGAACAGTTCGGCGCCGTTGTCGATCTGGCCGTTGCCATTGCGGTCCCAGACCAGCAGGCCGTCGCTCTTGCTCACCCAGCCGCTGAGTTCGGCGAAACCATTGGCATCGTGATCGAAGTGGATGCCGCCGTCTTTACCCAGGGTTTCTGCGCCGTTCTTTCCGTCGAGATCCAGAATCAGGGGGCTGGAGGTTTGCTGAGCTTGGTTAAATTGGGTTTGCAAGCAAGTAACAAGGTCATTGCCAGGCCATGACAGCGGCAGTGCCCCTTTTAACGCATCTTCAAGAGCCTTTTGTTGATTGGCGTCGAGGTCCAGCAATTTCTGCCGATCTTGATCCAGCTTGTCTTTTAGGTCCTTCGGTGCATTTACGCCTGGCTCGGGAATCCAGTTCTTTCCATCCCATTGTGTACGTTGCCATTCACCGTCAGGTTGATATTGGTACATCCCGATCTGTAAAGGATTAAACGGTCGGGTTGGGGCATTCGCGTCAGCCGGCAGGCGAGTAAAGGAAGTACGAACAAAATTCCATGCGAGAGTGACGATGAAAGGGGTCATTTTTTTCCTATGAAAAATAGTATGCAAAAGCAAAACCGCCGATGATCCAGAATAAGAGATGGACCCAAGGTTTAACTTTGCTAAAGACGATGGCCTCAACAACTACGAGAACAAGCACTAAGAGCACGATCTGCATATCCAAAACGAAGTTTTTCACGATCCTTCCTTCTGTTTTTTTGTTTTCCTAGTCACCGTTGTAGCCATATCAGAATCTTCTATTTAATAAAAATGCTACAAGCACTAAAACCAAAGCCAATCCGAAAATCAAGATTCGTTCAACCAAGTGGTAGCTCACCGGTTTTTTAGACTTTCCGATTTTCCTGATCACGAAATAAATCATTACCATCAACGCGGTTCCGATTGCATATGCAAGAAATCACTATTCATAGCCGCCCCTTGAAAAGTTGAAGCTTGGGATCTACGGCGCATGTCACAATTGCGATCTAGAGAAAAGTGCCACAGCGATGCGGGTGAAGACGTAAGTTGTGCTACCCGTGTACTCGTTTAACTTCAAATAAAAGCAACGCGGTCGCCGTTGCGAATCAGTCCATCCAAGGTGGCAAATTGGGCGGCAGTGATGTTTTGTTTTGCAGCAGTCATGATGTCCTTCTGAATTCAGGATTTACGGGTTAACAACAACTGATTGAATGAGCGCTTGTACGTTGGCGTGGACGTCTGCCCAAGGCGGGATCAACAAGCGCGAGTGGTAATAGTGCACATTCATACCCATGAATTGGTAATGATGGGTGGGACTGCAAATGCCATGTTTATTTTTTTCTAGGAATAGTCATGACCCGACGGGTCAATAGCGAGATCATTTCGATCAGAATTAGCGAGAACACCCAAGCAAAAAAAAGCTCTATTTCAACGGCTCCGAACGACAGATCCGCTGGCCCGATGCTCCGCGCATCAATAGACTTCCGCGCAATAGCCAACATCGTAATCAGCACGAAGATGCGAACGGTCCAAGACTTCGCAGAATCATCGGGATCACTAGAAATTCCAACTCGACTGAAATACAAAATTCTCCATGCATGAAAGGTGCCGAAGCACGCTGACGCCCCCAAAAATACGGCGCTCGAATAGATAATTTCATGTTTCCCGCAAAAGTCGCCAAAACCATATCGAAGCGCATTACCAAGAAAAACAGCTGTTTTTTCCGGCGCCAACAACACCATTGCAAACAAGGCAATATCGGGCCAGTAGAACCGCGCGAGAGTTGCAAATCCATTGATAAGCGGATTACGTTTGATGTTCAAGTTATCGCTCCACTGCGGTATCGAAGGTCGATTTCAACTTTATGTTGAACGAACCAAAATCCGGGAACCAACATGATTAGCCTTTGAGGAGATAAAACAAGTAGATGGAAACCAAGCCAACCAGGCTGGTCAGAAACACTCTCGTGCAGTAATAGGCAACTATTTCGTCTGTTGACGCAGCGTCCTTACCGAAAACTCTCGGCGCGTTCCTTGAGAATGCGTAGCGGCAGTAGATCGACGAATAGAATGCGGCAAATAACACGATGCAAAAAAAAGAGGCCGTACCAAGTACAAGAAAAATGATGGTTAATAGAGCCATGGCGTTTGTTTTGTGAAAATTCATCGATTGATTAAAGAGAGACTCTTGCTTAATACCTCTATTTGCCATGATCAGTCGCTGGACTGTAAAGAGAGGAAGAGAAAGACGCCAATAGTGTTTGAACATCTGTACATGCACGTCTCTCATAGGGTGAATGGACACAAACACAAACGTGGACACAGACCCAGACACCCACGCATCGACCCGCATGAGCCGCGCATTCAGAGGGAAACAGCGGGATTCAACGCAGAGGGCCGGCGATGCTCTCAGAGAGTGAATTCGAGAAGCGGGAACAGAAAACGCGACCTTATGACGCCAGGTTCCAGTCAGTCGCATCAGTTTTTTGCGAACAAAAGCCAGGCGAAAAAAAGCCGCGCAAGATGCGCGGCCGGTTGCAGATATTGAGATTGACCCGCGAATGAGGCGGGGACCTCACTGAAGGCGGTGAATGCTCCGCACGCCTCAGTCCTCGAGCAGCCGCACCTTCACGCTCTTGCCCTTGACGCGGCCGGTGGAAAGCTTGTCCAACGCTTCGTTCGCGATGCGGCGGTCCACCGCGACATAGGTCGAGAACTCATTGACGTTGATCTTGCCGACTTGCTCGCGCGTGAAGCCGGCCTCGCCGGTCAGCGCACCCAGCACGTCGCCGGCGCGGATTTTTTCCTTGCGGCCGCCAACGATCTGCAGGGTCACCATGGGTGGCAGCAGCGGCTCATTGCTGGCGGGCGTCAGCTCGGTCAGCTTGTGCCAGTCGGATTCGGCTTTCTGCAGCACTTCGATTTTCCCGACGTAGCCCATCTCGTCCATGCTGGCCAGGCTGATGGCCCAGCCCTCTTCGTCGGCGCGGCCGGTGCGGCCTATGCGGTGGATGTGCACTTCGGCGTCGGGCGTGACGTCGACGTTGATGACCATCGCGAGTTGCGCGATGTCCAGGCCGCGCGCGGCCACGTCGGTGGCGACCAGCACCGAGCAGCTGCGGTTGGCAAACTGCACCAACACCTGGTCGCGCTCACGCTGCTCAAGCTCGCCGAACAGGGCCAGCGCGCTGAAACCCTGGTCTTTCAGATACGCCACCAGTGCGCGGCACTGCGACTTGGTGTTGCAGAAGGCCAGGGTGCTGGCCGGGCGGAAGTGCCGCAGCACCTGCGCGACAGCGCCCAGGCGGGCTTCATCGTGGTCGCTGTCGGGCACCTGGTACCAGCGCTGCTGTATCTTGGTTTTTTCATGCTGCGCCTGGACCGTGATGGTTTGCGGCGCCTTCATGAACTGCTGGCTGAGCTTGGCGATGCCTTCGGGGTAGGTGGCCGAGAACAGCAGGGTTTGCCGCTCTTTGGGGCACTGCTTGGCGACGGTGACGATGTCTTCGAAAAAGCCCATGTCGAGCATGCGGTCGGCTTCGTCCAGCACCAATGTGTTGAGCGCTTCAAGCGTGAGGTTGCCGCGCGCCAGATGGTCCATGATGCGGCCGGGTGTGCCGACCACGATGTGCGCGCCGTTTTCCAGGCTGGCGGTCTGGTTGCGCAACGGCACACCGCCGCACAGCACCACGACTTTGGTGTTCTCTTCGGCCCGCGCGAGGCGGCGGATCTCGGTCGCGACCTGGTCGGCCAGTTCGCGTGTGGGGCACAGCACCATGGCCTGCACCGCGAAGCGGCGGGCATTGAGGTTGGCCAGCAGCGGGATCGCAAAGGCGGCGGTCTTGCCGCTGCCGGTCTTGGCCTGGGCGATCAGGTCTTTGCCCAGCAGCGCCACCGGCAGGCTGGCGGCCTGGATGGGCGTCATGCTCAGGTAGCCGAGCTGCTGCAGGTTGGCCAGCGTGGCGGGGGTCAGCGGCAGGGTATTGAAGTCAGTGCTTGCTGTGCCGGATGCGGGCGTCTTGGAAGGGGTAGTCATGCACCGATTATCGGCGCATGGGTTCAAAGCCCTTTTTCGGCCGATGCCGGCACGATGGGCAATAGCAGCAGCGAGGGCCTGTCCGCCGACAGATGCACCCGGTTGACGGCCGCCTGCCGGCGCTGCGAACGGCCTTCGGGCTCGCCGGTGTTGGGGTTCACATCGAAGCGCGGGAAGTTGCTGCTGGAGATGTCCAGGCGGATGCGATGCCCCTTCTTGAAGAGATTGGAGGTGGGCATGGGCTCGATGGTGATCTCGGCAATTTCGCCGGGCGCCAGCAGTTCCGGGTTTTCCCAGGAGCGCCGGTAGCGGCAGCGAAGGATGCCGTCGGTGAGGTTCATGGCGTAGCCTTGCGGGTAGTCGGCATTGGGCGGATGCACGTCGATCAGCTTGGCGGTGAAGTCGGTATCGGGCGCACTCGAGGAAATCCACAGCTTGATGACGACCGGGCCCGTGACTTCAATATCGCCCTCGAGCACAGGCGTTTCAAACACCAGGATGTCCGGCCGCGCGGCAAGCGGCAGATAAGGAGGCCGGGCGCCGAAAATTCCTTGATGCGTGCGCTGGTCATAGGTACCGGCTGTCATCAAGGGCTCGCCCGAGGTGATGGATCCGCCGATGGTCGGCACCGGATGCGCCGGATCAAAGTCAAATTCCAGCACGGCCTCCGGGGCTTCCCGGGCCTGGATTTGCGTTTGCAGCGTGCCGTCGGCCCGCAGGTAGTAGGGCCGGAACTCGGTGCCGGGGAGCGGCCAATCGCCGGCCGTGCACCAGCGGCCGCCATGGTCGAGCCGACCGCTTTCGGTGCGGCGCCCCGAGCCGCCGCCCATGCGGAAATAGCGCACCGCCGGATCGTCTGCGTTGCGGCCGGTGCCCTGCGAGGCATCGCCTTTGACGTCGCCCTTGAGCCAACGGTCAAACCAGGCGAGGCGAAAAGCCAGGTGGTCCTCTGCCAGCGTTCCATCGAGCGTGGCCTGCGGGCCGAAATCGACGTCCCCGGCGAAAGTGACGCTGCGCTCGCCGTGGGTCCACGGCCCAAGCACCAGGCGCGCCATGCCCTTGCCGCGGCGCGAAATTCCGAGGTAGTTGTCGGTGGTGGTCTGGGCATAGGGATCCCACCAGCCGCACATCAGCAGAGTGGGGATGCCGTCAAAGCTGTCGTAGTGCCCGGCGGCATAAAGCTCCGGCTGGCGCCAATAGGCATCGAAGTTGCCGTGCTCCCATTGCTCGAACAGGTAGTTCTCGTATTCGGGCACCCATTTCAGCGGCGAATGCCCGCGCTTCCAGGGCATGGCGGCGAACCAGGCGGCGATGTCCTCGGCGGCCAGCGCCGCCCGGATGACGGCATCGCGCTGCGCGGGGCCGGTCCGCTGGGCATTGGTATAGGCCCAGGTCGCCTGTTTGAGTTCAAACGCGCCGCCGTGGCGAATGCCGCCGCGGTAGGCATTGGCAAAGCCGCCGGCCTCCAGGAACATCGCCGCGAGGCCGGGCGGGCGCCGGCTCACCAGCGCGGTTTGTGTGTGCGCCGCATAAGACAAGCCCAGTGTGCCGATGCGGCCGTTGCACCAGGGCTGCGCGGCCACCCACGCCAGCGTGTCATGGCCGTCGTTGGCTTCTCCCAGGTATTTGGTGAAGACGCCTTCGGATGCAAAGCGCCCCCGGCAGTCCTGCAAGACCACCGCATAGCCGCTGCGCGCGAACCGGGCCGCGACCTCGGCGCGGGAGACGGGACGTGGATCGCGCGCCGTGCGCTCGCGGACGGTTTCGTTGGTTTTGCCGTAGGGCGTGCGCTCCACCAGCACCGGGAACGGGCCCGGCAGGGCCCGGCCATCGCGAGCCGGAAGGTACACATCCGTGGCCAGGTGTATGCCATCGCGCATCACCACCATGACATCGCGCTGGCTTGCCACCTCAGGGAGCGGTTTCGCCGGCGACGCCGAAACGGCGGGAGCCGCTTGCGGCCCTTGCTTCAAATAGTTCATGCCGCGCGTCCCCGGTCAGTCGATCTTGAGCTTGCGCTCTGCGATCAGTTTGGTCCAGCGCGCCGTGTCTTCCCGGATGTAGCGGGCCAGATCCTGCGCGCTGCCGGGTGCCGGCTCGCTGCCCTGCGCCACCAGTTGCCTGGCCACTTCGGGGTCGCGCAGCGCCCGCTGCAAGTCCGCGCTGGCCTTGTCCACCCGCGCGGCCGGGGTGCGGGCCGGCGCAAACAGGCCGTACCAGATGTCGTACTCAAAACCCGGCACGCCCGCTTCGGCCATGGTGGGAAGTTGCGGCAGCAATGCGGAACGCCTGGGGCTGGCCACGGCCAGGGCCGTGAGCTTGCCGGCGCTGATCTGGTGGGCCACGCTG
Organism: Polaromonas sp. P1_G1; assembly: GCF_056405595.1. Taxonomy (NCBI): domain Bacteria; kingdom Pseudomonadati; phylum Pseudomonadota; class Betaproteobacteria; order Burkholderiales; family Comamonadaceae; genus Polaromonas; species Polaromonas sp. P1_G1. The sequence goes on along the minus strand of NZ_JBFUBU010000002.1, from coordinate 72,070 downwards.
GGTATCGCGTTGATGCCCAGCTGGACGTGCCCGCCGACCAGTTCATTGACGGAGGGCGCGGCTCCCTTGTAAGGCACGTGGACCATCTCGGTCCCCGTCATGGCCAGGAACATCTCCATGGCCAGGTGGTTCGGGCCGCCCGTGCCGCTGGAGCTGTAGTTGAGCTGCCCCGGCCTGCTTTTCGCCAGCGCAATAAGCTCCTTGACGGATTTCACGCCGACCGAGGGATGGGTGGTCAGCACCGGGGTGTTGGTCAGGACCTTGCCCACGGGCGTGAAATCCCGGGATGGGTTGTAGGGCAGTTTGCTGTTCAAAAGCGGGGTGGTCACGATGCCGGAACCTGCGCCCAGCAGCAGGGTGTAGCCGTCCGCGGGCGCCGCCGCCGCGGCCTGCATGCCCGGAACGCCCGGGCGGTTGTCGACGATGACGGGCTGGCCCCAGTACTCCGAGAGCTTGCGCGTGACCACCCGCATGGCGTTGTCCGCCGCGGCCCCCGGTGGAAACGGGATGATGATGCGCACGGGTTTTTCGGGATAGCCGGCGGCCTGGGCGGCACCGGTCACCGCCAGGCCGGCCAGGTTGAAGAAAGCAGCGATCAACAGGAAGAGGCGTCTGCGCATGAAAGTATTCTCCGGGAGAAGGGGATGTAAGGGATATAGGGGACGCAAGGCCATCAGAAATCGTGGCGGATACCGGCGCCCACCGAGCGAATGGCCGCGCCGGCCTTGCTTGAATCGACTCCGTCCCGATCAAGGAAGGCCTGCAGTTCGGTCCGCTTGGACAGCGCGTAGGTATAGGCCAGCTGATGGCGCCTGCGAACGCCGGACGGTGAAGCCTGCACATCCCGTCGCAACAGGTTCAGCACCAGCGCATGAGCGCCCTGGCTGTACTTGGCGCCGGCTATCCAGTAGTTCACGTAGCGGCGCGTGAGCGCGGTGTTCTGGTATTTGTCCTGCCCGGCCAGCACATAGGGTTCGATGGCGCCAAAGGCATAGCGCGCACCGGCTTGCCATTTGCCGGAAAACTCATTGGCCAGCAAACCCGCCGGGCGCGTGTCTTTCCCGAATCCGATCCCGGCCTTCAGCGGCCCGTCGGCATAGTTGAGCCCGAGATCCAGCGATTTGGAGCCGTCCTCGACATCGGGTGTGGCAACCGCGCCGCGCAGGTAGTAACGGGCACGGACGTCAAAGCCCGAGAAGTTGGGGCTGGCGTAGCCCACGGCATTGGAAGTACGGTTGCGCGCGTTCAGCATCGACGTGCCGATGGCGGTGGCACCGGCATCGTTGGCGGCAAAGCTGGTGATGGCGGTCACCTGCGAATAAAGGGGTGAGCCGGTGGGGTTGGCGGAATCCAGGCGTCCCAGCGCCACGGCGCCCCAGTCGCCGCGCAGCCCGACATAGCTGTTGCGGTAGGCCGGAACGGTGGCCGCCCCGGTATCCGCATCGATTCCCATCTCCATCCCGAACAAGGCCGACAGGCCGCCGCCCAGGTCTTCGGCGCCGCGGATACCCAGGCGCGATGCGTTGTCCCGCATCTCCGTTACTTCTCCCGCGGGAGCGGCCTTGGTGCTGTTGAGGGTCAGGCGTACCTGCCCATAGATGAGGTTCTGGCCGGCCGCCGGCACAGCAGCCGCGGTGAGCAGGAGGCCGCCGAGAAGGATCGCGCACGCATGAAGGTTCATGAAAAAAATCTCCCGTCGTTAGATGGATATGTTGCAGAGGTGGCAGAGGTCTGCTGCGACGGGATTCTGGTGCGCGGGTTCGGGACCCGCAACGGTATGATGAATCCGCATGGGGCTATGCGATTCGCAAAGAAGTGGCGGTACGCCCGCCGGTGCAATAGCATGGCCCGTACAGCACGAACGGACGGCCGGTGACATGCATCTCCCATCGGAGCCCCATGCCATGAATTTCAAGCAACTCGAAGTTTTCCAGGCGGTCATGGCCTCAGGCTCGACCACGGGCGCGGCGCAACGGCTGGACTTGTCGCAGTCGGCGGTCAGCCGGCTGCTGGCGCAGTTTGAAGAAGACCTGGGCTTGCGCCTTTTCGTACGCGAAAAGGGGCGGTTGCTTCCCACGCGCGAAGCCCAGGCCCTGCTCCAGGACACCCAGGGGCTGGTCGACGCCGCACAGTGCTTTCGCCGCCATACCGAACAGCTGCGCCTGGGCGGGTTCAACCGCCAGTTGCTCAAAGTCGCGGTGCCCGGCACCTTGTCCCAGCAACTCATGCCGTCCGTGGTGGACAGCTTTGTGCGGCAGCATCCGGGCACGGTGCTTGAGGTGCTGTCCGGCTCGTATTCGGATGCGGAACGGGCCGTGTTGAGCCGCGAGGCCGATATGGGGCTGGTCAGGTTGCCGGTGGAGATGGCAGGCCTCCAGGCCAAAGCCTGCCTCGAAGCGGAGGCCGTGTGCATCATGCCCCGAGGGCACCCTCTGGAGAAACTGGAAACCGTCGGCGTGCTGGACCTGGCCGATGTATCGCTGGTCCTGCTGGGCCGCCAGCGGATGATCCGCCACGAGATCGACATGGCGTTCCGGCAAGCCCGCGTGATGCCGCGCATAGGGGCCGAAGTGCACTCCGTGGGCGTGGCCTGCGCTTTCGTCGCGCAAGGCCTGGGCGTGTCCATCGTCAACGCGCTGTTGGCCAGCTATTGCCGCGGCATGAATTTCAGCAGCCGCCCGTTTCGCCCCCGCATTGCCTACCAGCTGGGTATCGCCTCGCTGGAGAAATCACCACTGTCCGCGCTGGGCGATGCATTCTCGCGGCATCTGATCGATGCCATCATGGCCTCGGTGCGGCCGGAAGACTGCACACGCCGGATCTAGGCCAGGACCGCCCCGAAGCGCAAACCGCGCAAGCCGCCGCGACTGCCGGCGCAAAGCCGTTTCAGCGGTGCTTGAACACCGCCGGCCGCTTCTCGACAAACGCAGCCGTGCCCTCGCGCGCATCCTGCGAAGCTGCCGCGATCATGAACTGCGCGGCCTCTATGGCCAGTCCCTCGTCGATGGAGACATTGAGCCCGCGCGTCACCGCGCGCAGCGAGGCCGTCACGGCCACGGCGGAGTTTTCGGCGATGCGGTCGGCCATGCGCAGGCAGGCGGGCATCAGCTCATGGGCCGGCACCACGTGGTTGACCAGGCCTATCAGCAGGGCTTCCTCGGCGCTGATGGCGTCGCCGGTCAGGATCATTTCATTGGCGCGCTTGCGGCCTATGTGGCGCGGCAGGCGCTGGGTGCCGCCGAAGGGTGGCGGAAAGCCCAGGCGGATCTCGGGTTTGGCAAAGCTGGCGTGTTCGGCCGCGATGGCGATGCTGCAGGCCTCCATGGTCTCGCAGCCGCCGCCGAAGGCGATACCGTTGACGGCCGCGATGATGGGCTTGGGGTAGTTCTCGACGCGCCGCGTCATGGCCTGGCCGCGCATCACGAAGTTGCGCCAGGCGGTTTCGGGCGAGGCGGCAATGTCGGGCGCGAAACCCGCGATGTCGGCGCCGGCGCTGAAGGCTTTTTCGCCCGCACCGGTCAACACCAGGCAGCGCACGCTGTCGTCGCGCTCCAGGGCATTGAGCCTGTCCATCAGTTCGTCTATCAGTTCGTAGCTCAGCGCGTTCAGTTTCTCGGGGCGGTTCAGGGTGAGCACCGCGTGTTGGCCTCGGCGTTCGGTTTCTATCAACATGTAGTCTCCAGGGGATTTCGGGCAGTAGCGTCGGGTGAAACAAATGACAGCACGCCGCTACCGCGTGGAGCGCCGACAAAATAGGTGGCGGCCTGCGGGGTGACGAAGAACTGGCCGCGCTCCAGCACGATGTCGCTGTCGCGGCGCCCGGCCAGCGCATCGCTGGTGATCCAGAGGCAGCCGCCGGCGCAGGCCAGGACCTGGCCGCGCGGCAGGCGCAGGGGCCGGGGGATGGACCCGAGCGTCAAGGGAGTTCTCGGGGTTTGTGGGGTTTGCGGGATGTTCATGGCCACGCCTTTCAAAAGTGTGGTTTGATTCTTCCCTGGTCCCGGCCCGCGCGGCCGGATGGTTTGTCATCCGGGGTATTCCCACCGTTCATGCCACTCATGTTGTTCATGCCATGCTGAGCCCTTCTTCCTCCCACGCGCTGCGCGCCATGTCGCTGGACGCGATTCGCGGTTTCGAATCGGCGGCGCGGCACCTCAGCTTTACCGCGGCGGCCGAGGAGCTGTGCATCACGCAGTCGGCGGTGAGCAAGCAGGTCAAGGGCCTGGAGGACGCACTGGGCGCGGCGCTGTTCCTGCGCGGCGGCAAGGGCCTGAGCCTGACACCCCAGGGCCGTGAGCTGTATGAGGCGGCCCGCGCGGCACTGGCGCAACTGGCCTCGGCCGTGGACCGCCTGCTGGCGGTGGACAGGGTCTCGGTGGCGGTCACCACCACACCCTCTTTTGCCGCGCTGTGGCTGGCGCCCAAGCTTGCAAAATTCCAGTTGCTGGAGCCCGCCATCGACGTGCGCGTCGACGCCTCGGAAGACCGGGTCAACCTGGAGCGCGAAGGGATGGACCTGGCCGTGCGGCTCTATCAGGTGCAGCCGGGTGATGAGGGCCCGCCGCCCCTGCTGCAGGAGCAGGCCCTGCTGGTGGCCGCGCCGGCCGTCGCGGCGCGCATCCATTCGGCCGCCGACATTCTGCACACGCCGCTGCTGGTGTACTACGACCCGGCCACGCGGTTTCCGTGGATGTCGTGGCCGGACTGGTATGAACGCCTGGGCCTCAAGCAGTCGGCGCAGCAGCCCTGCCTGTATTTCTCGCAATACGAACACGTGCTGACCGCCGCCGTGCAGGGTGCCGGCATCGCCATAGGCCGCACGCCGCTGATGCTGCCGCAGCTGCGCAGCGGCCAGCTCACGGTGGTCTTGCCGGGCCAGACGGTGGATGGCCTGGCCTACCGCATCGTGACTTCGGCCCACAGCACGGACAGGCCGGCGGTGCAGAAATTCCGCGCCTGGCTGGAGCGCGAACTCGCGCTTGAGGCCATAGGCTAAGGCTGCTCGTAAAGCCTAGGTCCAATCGCCCGTAGCTTCCAGCACCGGGGACAGCTCCGCCTCGCCCCAGCGCAGCGGCAAAGAGGATTCCACCAGGCGCATGGCTAGCAGCTTGAAGCGCATCAAGCGCTGCGCACCGGCGAAGGAATCCACCTCGGGGCCGTCCCAGATGATGTCGGCCGTGACGGCCAGGTACAGCAAATCGCCGGTGTCGAAGTCGATGAACAACAGGCCGGCACGCGGGTTGACCACCAGGTTGCCCAGGGTGTTGAAGAAGTAGTTGCCGACGAAGTCGGGCACGGTCAGCGTGCCATCGGCCTCCACGCGCACAAAGCCGGGCTTGCCGCCGCGGTGCGAGACATCCACGCCGCCGGCCCGGCCGGCTTGCTCACCGTCGCCGGCATAGGCGGTGGCGATGAACAGCGTGTCAGCCTGTTCAATCATGCGCCGCGCCGCGTCGCTCAGCTGCGGCGACTTGTGCACCACCGGCCCGGTTGCGGGCACGGGGCGGTCGACATAGACAGGCTCGCGCGCCTGGATGTATTTGGGGCAGTTGCCGAAGCTCTGGCTCAGCTCCACCGCGAAGCCCGAGGCATTGAGGCCGCGGACGATGCCGTTCATGCGGTTGCGCCTGCGCGTATGCGGCTCTATGCCGAGCAAGCCTATCGCGGCGCCATCTACCAGCGTGCCTTGCAGGGGATCACCTGCGAGCGGTTTGGTGCGCAGCAGCAGGTGGCGCGCATCGGGCGAGTGGATAAAACCCGGCGGCTGGGCCAGCACCGAGGCCCAGGGCTGGCCGCTCGCGTCCACCGTGCCGGCGACCACAAAAGGCAGCTGCTCAAAAAACTCGCGGTGCTGGTCGGGCATGAAGTCGCGGATCACGCGCGGGCCGATTTCCGCCATGCGCGCGCGCACGGCCGCGCCAACGCGCGCCTGTACGGCGCGCTCGCCTTCATGGAAGGTGGCGGCGTTCATGCGGCCAGCCCTATCGGTGTCCTGACCATGGGCACAAAACGCGGCAAGGCCTCGATGCGGGCCAGCCAGGCGCGTATGCGCGGGTAGGCCTCCAACGAGACCTTGCCTTCGGGCGCATGCGCCGAATAGCTGTAGTTGGCGATGTCGGCCAGCGTGGGGGTGCTGCCCGCCAGGAAGGCCGACTGGCCCAGCTGCTGCTCCATCACCGCGAACAGGGCATGCGCGCGCTCAATGGCTTCAGGGCTTTCGGGCCGCTTGAACAGCTGGATGACGCGTGCTGCGGCCGGCCCGTAGGCGAGCTGCCCGGCCGCCACCGACAACCATCGCTGCACCGCCGCGGCGGCCAACGGGTCGCGCGGCAGCCACTGCTCGGCATCCGGCGCGTAGCGCGCATTGAGGTAGACCAGGATGGCGTTGGAGTCGGCCAGCGTCACGTCGCCGTCCTGGATCACCGGTACCTGGCCGAAGGCGTTCATGGCCAGGAAAGCCGGCGTCTTGTGCCCCTTGGTGGCCAGGTCGATCTCGATGCGCTCGAAGGGCAGGCCCAGCAAGGAAAGAAACAGTTCCACCCTGTGCGAATGGCCGGAGATGGCGACGCGGTACAGGCGTATCGGCTGTGCGGGCTGGGCTTTGGCGGCGGGTGTGCTCATGGCGGGGCTTTCGGTAAGTTGAAAAATCTGGCTCTCGAGGGTGGATTCTGTTTGAACCGTTATCTTGAATAAATGGCCTAAACGGTATTTAACTAATCCATTAACTGGATGAATCCCTACGACAGGGTTAGCATGTCGCCATGGACAAACTCCGGGCCATGCAGGCCTTTATTCACATTGCCGAACAAGGCAGCCTCACGGCCGCGGCCCAGGTCATGGAATCTTCCTTGCCGGCCATGGTGCGCACGCTGGCCGGTTTTGAGGCGCAACTGGGCGTGCGCCTCTTCAACCGCACGACGCGCCGCATCTCGCTGACCGAGGAAGGCCGCCGCCACCTCGAAAGCTGCCGCCAGCTGCTGGCCGCGCTGGCGGATGCCGAGGCGGCGCTCTCGGCCGACGCRGCCGAGCCCGCAGGCCACCTGACGATCACCGCGCCCATGCTGTTCGGCCAGATGCATGTGGCGCCGGCCGTCACGCGCTTTGTGCAGCAGCACGAGAAGATGCGCTGCTCCATGGTGCTGCTGGACCGTGTGGTCAACCTGCTGGAGGAAGGCATAGACGTGGGCATACGCATAGGCGAGCCTGAGGACTCCAGCCTGGTGGCGCAGAAGGTGGGCACCATCCGCCGCCTGGTGGTGGCCAGCCCGGCCTGGGTTCGCCGCCACGGCGTGCCCAAACACCCCAAAGACCTGCTCAAGGCCAACTGCGTGCGCCTGACGGACCATTCCCCCACATGGGGCCCGTTCATAGACCAGGGCAGGCCGCTTCGGCTTGCCGTCAGTGGTAATCTGGAGTTCAACCAGATCGCACCGGCCGTGGCGGCCTGCGCGGCGGGTGCGGGATTCGGCTCGTTTTTGTCTTACCAGGTGGCGCCGTTTTTAAAGACCAGGCAATTGCGCACCGTGCTGGAGGATTTCGAGCCGCCGCCCCGGCCGATCAACATTGTTTACCCGCACGCCCGGCTGCTGCCCATGCGCACGCGGGTGTTCATTGAGTGGATGAAAGAAGAGCTCCGGGAATTCCAGTCTTGAGGGCCGGCATCCAGGCACCTGAAAAAAACAGCGATCAGCAGACAGCAGAACAAGGAACACAGCGCATGCGGACTTTTGACTTTGACCTCTTTGTGATCGGCGGCGGCAGCGGCGGTGTGCGCGCCGCGCGCATGTCAGCCCAGCGCGGCGCGCGCGTGGGCCTTGCCGAGTTCGCGGCCATGGGCGGCACCTGCGTCAACGTGGGCTGCATCCCGAAAAAACTCTACAGCTACGCCGCCCACTACGGCGACAGCTTTGAGGAGTCGCACGGCTTCGGCTGGACCGGCGAAGCACCGGTTTTCAACTGGGACATCCTGAAGGCCAACCGTGCGCGCGAGATCGAGCGGCTCAACGGCATCTACGTGCAGCTGCTCGAAAGCTCGGGCGTGAAGATCATCAAGGGCTGGGCCCGGCTGCTCGATGAACACACCGTCGAAGTCGACGACCAGAAATTCACCGCCAAACACATCCTGGTCTCCACCGGCGGCACGGCCACCGTGCCCGCGCTGCCGGGCCGCGAGCATGTGCTGACCTCCGACCACATGTTCGACCTAGCCCCCTTCCCGAAGCGCCTGATGGTGGTTGGCGGCGGCTACATCGCCTGCGAGTTCGCTTCCATCTTCAACGGCCTGGGCTCCGAGGTCACGCAGGTGCATCGCCGCGACATGCTGCTCACGGGTTTCGACGACGACGTGCGCCGCTTTATCGCCGCGGAGATGAGCAAGACCGGCGTCAAGCTGCAGCTGGGCACCGAAGTGGACTCCATCACCAAGACGGACACCGGCCTGCAAATCGCGTTCAAGGGCGGCGGCGCGGGCCTGGAGGTGGATGCGGTGCTGTATGCCACGGGCCGCGTACCCAATGCCAACGGCATCGGGCTGGAAACGGTGGGTGTGGCGGTGAACGCCGCCGGCGCGATACAGGTTAATGAGCACTACCAGAGCTCGGTGCCGTCCATCTATGCGCTGGGCGACGTGACGGCGCGCATGCAGCTGACACCCGTCGCGCTGGGCGAAGCCATGGTGGTGGTGGACCAGCTCTTCGGCCCGGCAGCGGGCAAGAAGCAGCGCAACATGAGCTACGAGTTTGTGCCGACCGCCGTCTTCACCCACCCCAACATCGGCACGGTCGGTTATTCAGAAGCCGATGCGCGCGCGAAGTTCGGCAAGGTCACGGTGTTCCGCGCCGACTTCAAGGCCCTCAAGCACACGCTGAGCGGCAGCACCGAACGCACGCTGATGAAGCTGCTGGTCGAGGACGCCACCGACCGCGTGGTGGGCCTGCACATGGTGGGGCCGGATGCCGGTGAGATCGTCCAGGGTTTTGCCGTGGCCATGAAGGCCGGCGCGACCAAGGCGATTTTTGACAGCACCATCGGGATTCACCCCACGGTGGCGGAAGAGTTCGTCACCATGCGGGAACCCGTGAAATCCTAATCGGCGTCCGGGTCTTCCGGGGTATCCGAATCCGGTTCGCGATCCTTCAGCCGCTCATCCAGCCGCTTGCGGATAGACCCGGCCTCCTCCAGAAACTGCGGCACCGGCACCGCGGGCGCCATGCGCAATGAGGGCGGGTAAATGGTGGACAGGTAAAGCTTGTTCGACAGGCGCTTGTTCTGCAGCCAGTTGGTGCCCAGCATCGCGACCATGCCGAGCACGGCGATGCCGGCCACCAGCCCAGCCAGGCCGCGGCGGCGCTGCGGGACGATGACCGTGAGGTGCAGGTAGACGGCGGCCGCGCCGCCCAGCAGCACCAGCAGCCCCTCATAGCGCGCCAGGCTTTCGAGCGAGAACATGAAGGCCAGCAGGCCGGCCAGCGTGGACACCGCCTGCACCGCGAGCGAACTGAAGCAGGCGATGCGCACGTGGCGCCAGAACTGCAAGTGGCCGGTGAACAGCTTGGTGGCCAGCGCCCACAGCCCGGCCCAGACGGTGAAGCCCAGGGCCACCGCGCCCAGCAGGCCGGGTAGTTGCCGCGCGAGTTGCGAGGGCTCGGTCAGCGTGAGCCAGGATTGGCCCAGCACCAGGGCCAGCATGCCGGCCAGGGCCAGCAAGGTCCAGCCGGTGGTGCGCCAGGGGAAGTGCGGCAACAGCTCTTCGGCCGGCACGGGCGCTTCGGCCAGGCGCAGGCCCAGCTTGAGGCGTCCCAGGGTTAAGGTCTCGCCGGTGGGCCAGTTGAATTGCGCATCGCGGCCGTGGCGGGCGCGGCCCAGGGCCACGCCGTTGACGCTGTCCAGCACCTGCACGCTGACGCCGCCCTCGGGCGTGCGGCTGATGCGCAGGTGTTCGCCGGCCACGTGGCTGTCGTCCAGCACCAGGTCGGCCGTGAGCGCGCGGCCCACGGTAACGGGCCAGTGCCGTACCTCGAGCCGGGCAACCGTGGCGCCGTTGCGGTCGGTGGCCTGCAACAGGCCCAGGATGGGAGTGGCGCTCATTTGGCGGCCTCCCACTTGAAGCCGGCAAGGTAGTGCGAGACCAGCTTGAGGCCGTTGTCGAAACTCACCCCCTGCGCGTCCATGCGGCCCTGCACGCCGCGCGTGGACTGGTTGACCGACATGGTCAGCACCGACACGTCGTAAAGGCCGGGGAGCTTGCGGTAGGCGCTCATGCAGACCACGGCGCGCATGGGCATGCCGCCGGTGTCGATGAAGCGCTCCGAACATTCGGCGGGCGTGGCCTTGCGCGAACCGCGCGTGGCGAAATACTCATTGGCGAAGCTCTGGGAATACATCGCGGAGAAACGCAGGGGCCCTAGCTTGGGCGCGTTGTAGGCCTCGTAGCGCAGGCGTATGTAGCCGGTGTTGAAGTCGCCGGCGAACACATGGCTGTCGATCTGGCAATCGGTGCGCTCCAGGTCGAAGGCCTTGAAGTCGGGCTCGCGCCCGCGGCCCCAGCAACGGGCCAGCGCGTCATCGGGCACGGGCACGCTGTAGCCGCCGTGCTTTTGCGCGGTCAGGGGCGTGGCGGTGAAGCGCTGCGTCAGCAGGGCCTGGTGTTCGCCGAGCTGGCGCGCGACTTCGGCATGGGCGGGCTTGGTGATGGGCTGGGCCGTGGCGGACTTGGCCAGCAGGGCCTGGGCGAATTCAGCGGGAATCAAAAAGCTCAGCAGTTCGCCGTCCAGCCGCTTGGAGACGTTGACGCCGACCACCTGGCCCGCATCGTCGAGCGCCGGGCCGCCGCTCATGCCGGGATTGAGCGCACCACCGAAAAAGATGCGCGGATAAAAACTCCGCTGCACCAGGCCGTTGTAAGTGCCCTCGGTCACGGCAAAGCCGATGTCCAGCGGGTTGCCCAACGAGTAGATGCGCTCACCGCGGGCCAGCGGCCTGTCGGCGCCGCGAAAGGCCAGCTGCGGCATGCCCGTGGCGGGCGCCTTCACGCGCAGCAGGGCCAGGTCGTTGCGCACATCGAAGGCCAGCAGTTCGACCTCGGCTTCCTTGCCGTCCACCGGCACGTAGACGCCGCGGTAGCGCTCGGGCTYCAGCGCGAGCTGGCTGGCGACGTGGAAGTTGGTGATGATGAGCCCGTTGGCCGAGACAAAAAAGCCCGAGCCCACGCTGGCCTGGGTGTTGGAGTTGCGCAGCAGGGTGCGGATCTGCACCAGTTTGTCGCGCGTGGTTTCATAGGCGCGCTGGGCATCGCGGGAGATCTGGGCCGGCGCCGCGGCAGGGGCGGCGCCCGGTGCGCCACGTGCCGGCGCGGGAGTCTGGGCGTGGGCTGCCTGAAGGCACAGAGCCCCCAGAAAGGCGCCCAGTATGGCCCGCAGTTGCCTCGAAGGCTTGGAATGGTTCATCGACGCATTCTAGGGTCTGGAGATGAAGAGCAGGTGCCGGGGAGTTGCCGCACAATGGGGCCATACGTAGAAAGACAGGCCCCCTCTTCATGCCCTACCTTCCCCCTTTTATCGCCCCCACCCGTTATAGCGACCCGGCCGCCGCGCTGGCCCAGGTCCGCGCGATTTACGACCAGCAGATCGCCCACCTGCGGAGCGCCATGCAGCGTTATGTGGCCGGCGAAACCCTGCCCGGCCACGTGCGCGCCTGCTACCCCTTTGTGCGCATCCACACCGACACGGTGGCGCGCGCCATCCTGGAGACGCCCGACATCTCGCAGCTGAGCTTCGGTTTTGTCGCCGGGCCCGGCCGCTTCGAGACCACGCTGACCCGCCCCGACCTCTACGGCAACTACTACCTCGAGCAGTTCCGCCTGCTGATGCAGAACCACGACGTGGAACTCGAAGTCGGCACCAGCACGCAGCCGATACCGATCCACTTTTCATTCGCGGAGAACGACCACATCGAAGGCAATATGACTGCGGCGCGCCGCATGCTGATGCGCGACGTGTTCGACCTGCCCGACCTGGCCGCCATGGACGACGGCATCGCCAACGGCACTTACGAACCCCTGCCCGGCGAACCGCAGCCGCTGTCGCTGTTCACCGCGGCGCGTGTCGACTACTCGCTGCAGCGCCTGCGCCACTACACAGGCACCTCGCCGCAGTGGTTCCAGAACTTCGTGCTGTTTACCAACTACCAGTTCTATATCGACGAGTTCGTGCGCCTGGGCCATGAAGCCATGGCCGACCCGGACAGCGAGTACATCGCCTTCGTCGAGCCCGGCAATGTGGTGACCCGCCGCACCGGCCTGCCCGCCGCCGAGGGCGACGACCTCGGCGTGCCGCCGCCGCGCCTGCCGCAGATGCCGGGCTACCACCTGCTGCGCGCCGACCACAGCGGCATCACCATGGTCAACATCGGCGTGGGCCCGGCCAACGCCAAGAACATCACCGACCACATCGCCGTGCTGCGCCCGCACGCCTGGATCATGCTGGGCCACTGCGCGGGCCTGCGCAACAGCCAGCAGCTGGGCGACTACGTGCTGGCCCACGGCTATGTGCGCGAAGACCATGTGCTGGACGAAGAGCTGCCGCTGTGGGTGCCGATCCCGGCGCTGGCGGAAATACAGGTCGCGCTCGAAAAAGCCGTGGCCGACGTGACCCATGCGGTCGGGCCCGACCTCAAGCGCATCATGCGCACCGGCACCGTGGCCWSCACCGACAACCGCAACTGGGARCTGCTGCCSGRCAAYCAGCCGCAGCGCCGCTTCAGCCAGAGCCGCGCGGTGGCGCTGGACATGGAAAGCGCGACGATCGCCGCCAACGGTTTCCGCTTTCGCGTTCCCTACGGCACCCTGCTGTGCGTGAGCGACAAGCCGCTGCACGGCGAGATCAAGCTGCCGGGCATGGCCAACCACTTCTACCGCGAACGCGTGGACCAGCACCTGCGCATAGGCATACGCGCCATCGAGCTGCTGCGCGCCGAGGGCATCACGCAGCTGCACAGCCGCAAGCTGCGCAGCTTCTCGGAAGTGGCTTTCCAGTAAGCCCGGCCGCATCGCCATGAGCCAAGCGCCCCTCGTCCAGATCAGGGAAGCCACGCACGACGTCGTCATCGACATGATGTATGCGCGGCCCGACAACTTCACCGGCCAGGTGATCTACGGCCACACCTTCTGCTTTCTGCACCCCGAGGCCGAAGCCTGCCTGCGCCGCGCGGTGGCGGCGGCGCGCGGCTTCGGCTACAAGCTCAAGATTTTTGACGCCTTCCGCCCGCACGAGGCGCAGGAAGCGCTCTGGGCGGTGCTGCCCGTGCCCGGTTATGTGGCCGACCCGGCCAAGGGCTCCAACCACACGCGCGGCGTGGCGGTGGACCTGACCTTGCTGGACGCCGGCGGCAATGAGCTGGACATGGGCACGCCGGTCGACACCATGACGCCGGCCTCGCACCACTTTTACGCCGACCTGCCGGCCGCGGTACAGCTCAACCGCATGAAGCTGCTGACCATCATGCTGGAGGCCGGCTTTGTGCACCACCCCATGGAGTGGTGGCATTACCAGTTGCCGGAAGCGAAAGAGTTTGAGCTGGTCAGCAGCGCGGTGTTTGCCGGCTGCCTGGACGCTGCCGCCTGAAGCCCGCAAGCCTCAGGCTTGCGATGGCGGTCCCGTGGCTTTATCAGCCTGGGAGCTCTCATCCCCCTTTGCGATCTCGGCCCGCATCGTCGGCAGGAACTGCGGGTACTCGCGCTGCATGAAGTCCACCAGCGCCTCGCGCACCTTGCAGCGCAGGTCCCAGTTAAGGCCGGAGTTTCCCGAAGTGACCAGCAGGCGCAGCTGCATGCTGCGCTCGCCGGCCTCCACCACCTGCAGGAGGCACAGGCGCTTGTCCCATTCGGGCGCCGCTTCGCAGGCGCGGCGCGCGGCCTGGCGCAGCGGCTCCAGCGGCATGCGGTAGTCCACCCAGACGAACACCGTGCCGATGATTTGCGCGCTGTTGCGCGTCCAGTTCTGGAAGGGGTTTTCGATAAACCACTGCAGCGGGATGATCATGCGCCGCTCGTCCCAGATCTTGAGCACCACGTAGGTGCCGGTGATTTCCTCGACGCGGCCCCACTCGCCCTGCACGATGAGCACGTCGTCGATGCGCAGCGGCTGGGCCAGCGCCAACTGCAGGCCGGCGATCAGGTTGCTGAACACCGGGCGGGCCGCGATGCCGGCCACGATGCCGATCACGCCGGCCGAGGCGAGCAGGCTGGCGCCGAGCTGGCGCGCGCCCGGGAAGGTCATCAGCATCATCGACAGGCCGGCGACCAGCACCATGAAGCCGACGATGCGCGCGAGCAGCCGCGTCTGGGTGTGGATGCGGCGCGCGTTGAGGTTGTCTTCGACCTCGACCGAATGCTGGCCTATGACGCCTTGCGCCACGCCGTCGACGGCGCGCAGCGCCAGCCAGGTGACGGTGGCCAGCAACAGCAGGATGTTGCCGTGGCGCACTTGTGAAATCAGCGGCAGCGCGTCGGGCGCGGCCTGCCAGACACCCTGCAGCGCGATCAGCGGCAGCACAAATCGCGTGGGCCGCCAGCTGCGGCGCGCCACTGCGCTGGAAATTGGCAGATTGCGCGTGATGCGCCAGATCACCGCCGCGCCGACGCGGTGCACCACCAGGGCCAGCACCACGGCCACCACCGCGGAGAACAGCACGCGCCAGGCGGTGTCCTCCAGGAGATGAAGATCGCCAACATTCATCAGTGAAGGGCTCCGGGCATGGCTTCAGGCTCCCCGAGGACAGCTTCTCAGCCGGCCTTGCGCGGCCGCACCAGGGCGGCGGCGGTTTTGGCGTTGATGCGCGCGGTTTCGACGTCGGCGTCGAAGGCCAGCGCCACGCCCATGCGGCGTTTCACAAAACTCTCGGGCTTGCCGAAGAGGCGAATGTCGGAGTTGGGCACACGCAGCGCCTCGGCGACGCCGTCGAACACAACGCCCTCGGCATCGACGCCGCCGTAGATCACGGCGCTGGCGCCCGGGCTCTTGAGCGCGGTGTTGACCGGCAGGCCCAGGATGGCGCGGGCGTGCAGCTCGAACTCGTTCTGCCACTGCGTGCACATGGTGACCATGCCGGTGTCGTGCGGGCGCGGGCTGACTTCGCTGAACCAGACGTCCTCGCCCTTGACGAACAATTCGACGCCGAACAGGCCCTGGCCGCCCAGGTTGTCGGTCACGGCCTTGCAGATGTCGCGGCTTTTTTGCAGCGCGGCCGGACGCATGGGGTGCGGTTGCCAGCTTTCGACATAGTCGCCGCTGACCTGGACATGGCCGATCGGCTCGCAGAAATGGGTTTCGATTTTCCCGTCGGCGCCCATCGCGCGCACGGTGAGCTGGGTGATTTCGTAGTCGAAGTCGATAAAACCCTCGACGATGACGCGGCCGTGGCTCACGCGGCCGCCGGCCATGGCGTAGTCCCAGGCTTTTTTGACGTCGTCCGGCCCGGCGATCTTGCTCTGGCCCTTGCCCGAGGAACTCATCACCGGCTTGACGATGCAGGGGTAGCCGGTGGTCGAATCAATCGCGGCCTGCAGCTCTTCCAGCGAATCGCAGAACACATAGGGGCTGGTCGGCAGGCCCAGGGTTTCGGCGGCGAGGCGGCGTATGCCCTCGCGGTCCATGGTCAGGCGCGCGGCGCGGGCCGTGGGGATCACGCGCACCGTGCCGGCGGCCTCGAGTTCTTCAAGCATGGCCGTGGCGATGGCCTCGATCTCGGGCACGACCAGGTCGGGCTTTTCTTTTTCAATCAGCGCCTTGAGCTGGGCCGGGTCGCTCATGGTGATGGTGCGCGCATGGTGGGCCACCTGCTGGCCCGGCGCGTTCTCGTAGCGATCGGTGGCAATCGTTTCCACACCCAGGCGCTGCAGCGCGATCAGCACCTCCTTGCCCAGCTCGCCGGAGCCGAGCAGCATGACTTTGGTGGCATGGGGAGACAAAGGGGTTCCGAAGATGGTCATAAGCGCTGTTGTAAGAGTGGGAGAAAGAGGAACGGCGGCCGCAAGGCCGGAAGGGCGCCGCCTGGTCTTACTTTACTGCACCGGCCCCGCGCGCCCGCGTAGGACGCCTGCCTCTTTGCCCTTGCACAGCAACGGTCATTGCAACAAGATGATAATAATTCTCAACTAGAACGCTTCACCCCCAGGCCGCGCGTGAAGCGCCGCCCTTCTGAAAGACAGCATGTCCACCACACCCGCTTCCGCCGTCCCCTCCCTCGAAGCCCCGCCGCGCAAACGCCGTCCGCCGCGCCGCGTGCAGGTCACCCGTGTGCAAACCCTGAGTCCGCTGATGCGTCGCATCACCTTGCAAGGCGCGGAACTCGAAGGCTTTGAAGTCAACGACCCAGCCTCTTATATGAAGCTGATTTTTCCCGAGCCCGGCCAGACAGAACCGGATCGCCCGCTGCCCGACGGACCGAGGCCGAAGTCCATGCGCACTTACACGCCGCTGGCCGTGCGCGCCGATGTGCATGAGGTCGACGTGGACTTTGTGCTGCACGGCGACGGCCCCGCCTCCACCTGGGCCGCGCAGGCGCAGGTCGGCCAGGTGCTGTTTTTGATGGGGCCAGGCCCCGGCTACAAACTCGCGCTGGATGCGCCCGTGCACATGCTGATAGGCGACGACAGCGCTCTGCCCGCGTTTGAAACCATCCTGGCCGCCTTGCCCGCGAGCGCGCAGGCTCAGGTGCTGGTCGAGGTGGTTGATGCCGCCGAAGAGCGCCCGCTGCAAAGCGCCGCCAAAGTGGATGCTCACTGGATGGCGCGCGGTGCCGACAACACGCAGGCGGGCCAGGCGCTGGAAGCTGCCCTGCGCAAGGCCGGCGCGCCGCCTGCCGATGCACGCATCTACCTGGCCTGCGAAGCCGCCGCGATGCGCAGTATCCGCCGGCTATTGATTGAAGAGTTGGGTGTAGAGCGCAGCCGCATCGTGGGCCGTGGTTATTGGAAGTTAGGCACGGTGAACCATCCGGACCATGACTATGGGGACGATGCGTAGAGTGGCTCTTGGTGGTACTACGTCCCGGTTTAAACCGCCAGGTTGAAAGCTACTTCGCCTCTCGCGCATAGCTGACGGTGAGCATCTCCCACTGATGCCCTTCGGGCTCGTTCCAGTAAACACCCTTGCCGCCGAACTGCGTGTCGACCTGTTGGTCCATGGGGCCGCGCACCGTGCTGCGGTAAGGAATGCCGGCCGCCTGGATTCGGCCCAGGATGGCGTCGAACTCTTGCGGGCTGACACGAAAGCAGAAATGCTGGACGGGAAAGTCCTCGTTCGTGTCGATGAAGTCCAGCGTCAGGCCCTCGTTGACGTAGACGGCGGAGAAGGGCCCCAGGGCTGTGGGCGCCCAGGGCACGCCCAGCAGCTCCGCCAGCTGCCGGGCCGAGGCCACCTTGTCGCGGGCCGAAACGATGGCGTGGTCGAGTTCAATCGTCATGCAGGTCTCCCATGGGGAAACCGTTTTTATAGCCCTTTCGCCCCCGGCCTGTCACACAGGGGCCTCACAAGCCCCCATGCGCTCAGAGGTCGAAAAACACCGTTTCCTTGTCACCCTGCATATGGATGTCAAAGCGGTACTGCGGCCCCGCCGCCGTCACTTCGCGCTTTGCAATCAAGGTGCCACGCCGTGCCGCCGGCACACTCGCGAGCACCGCATCTTTGCCATTCGCTTCCGCCTCATCCTCAAAGTAGATGCGCGTAAAGGTGTGCACCAGCAGGCCGCGCATGGTCACGCAGACATTGATGAAGGGCGCCTGGCCTGGTGCCTCAACGCCAGGCTTGACGGTGAAGAATTCGTAGTGGCTTTGCGGCAAGGTGCCGGTGCCACAGCGGCCGAAGCCGGTGAAACCGCGGGCTTCGGCGTCGGCCACCGACGTGATGGGCTGGCCGCTGCCGTCGGGCTGGGCGATCTCGACCATGGCGTCCATCACGGCGTTGCCGGCGCCGTCAAAGACCTGGCCGGTGATGCGTATGTGTTCGCCCTGCGCTTGCGGCTGGGCCAGCACGGGCGTGAACAGGCTTTTGAGGTCGTAGCCGTATTGCGTGGGCGTGAGGCCGTAGGCGAAGAAAGGGCCGACGGTTTGCGAAGGGGTTTGTTTGAGCTGGCTCATGGTGGTGTCTTCCTGCCGCTTATTCAAAACGCGTGGCCTTGGGGCCGCGCAGCACGATGTCGAACACGTACCCAAGCGCGTAATCGGGCTGGGTCACGTCGAGGCTGAACTTGGAGACCATCAACTCGCGCACGCTGTCGGGCGCGCCCATGTACATGGGATCGTAGCTGAGCAGCGGGTCGCCGGGGAAATACATCTGCGTGACCAGGCGGCTCGCGAAGTAGTCGCCGAACAGCGAAAAGTGAATGTGCTGCGGACGCCAGGCGTTGGGGTGGTTGCCCCAAGGGTAGGCGCCGGGCTTGATGGTCTTGAAGCTGTAGCGGCCTTCGTTGTCGGTCATGCAACGGCCGGCGCCCAGGAAGTTGGGGTCCAGCGGCGCGTCGTGCTGGTCGACCTTGTGCACGTAACGGCCGGCCGCGTTGGCCTGCCAGACTTCAACCAGGGTGTTGCGCACGGGCCGGCCGTCTTCGTCCATCACACGGCCGGTGACGATGATGCGTTCGCCCAGCGGGTCGCCGTTCATGACGGCGTTCTTCGTCAGGTCGCTGTCGAGCGGGCCGAGCTGTTCGACGCCGTAGACCGGCACATTGAGCTGCGCCAGCGCCTGCTTGATCGGGACCAGCGGCTGCTTGGGGCCGCGCAGCAGCGTGGATTTGTAGCCGGGGTAGATATGCGGCGAATGGGCGGTCCAGTCGCGTGGGGCCAGAAAGCTGGTGTTCAGGTCGGGTTTCATGGTGGGGTGTCTCCGTGGGTCAGATGGGCTGCCTGGATGCCTTAGGCGGCGATTTCCGGCGCTGGGATCACTTTAATCGCGCCGAATGGTTATGTATATTGACATTTTTTCGACTTATCCATAACCAAATTAGCCGACAGTAGCTGGTAGTGGTTAAATCGCTGGATGGTCGATGAACGCATCAAATACCGGCATTTGCAGTGCTTCCTGGCGGTGGCGCAGCACGGCAGCCTGCAAAAGGCGGCCGACGTGCTGGCGGTTACCCAGCCGGCCGTCTCCAAGACCCTCAAAGAACTCGAAGACCTGCTGGCCGTGCGCCTGTTCGAGCGCGGGCGCCGGGGCGCGGTGACTACGCGCGAGGGCGAGGCTTTTTTGCGCCATGCCGGCGCCAGTGTGAGTGCGCTGCGCGAAGCCGTGGCCAGCGTGGCGCAGACGCGGCGCCAGGGGAATGCCGTGGTCGCCATCGGCGTGCTGCCCACAGTCGCGCCCTGGCTGCTGCCGCAACTGCTGCTACGGCAGGACGCGCAGGCCAAGGCTGACGCGCACACCAGCCTGCGCATACACACCGGCGCCAACCCTGAATTGCTGGCCCGCCTGCGGCAACGCGAGCTGGACCTGGTCATAGGCCGTTTTGCCGAGCCGGCCCACATGCTGGGCCTGAGTTTTGAGCACCTGTACGCCGACCCGCTGGTGCTGGCGGTACGGCCTGGCCATCCGCTGCTGGCGCAAGTCGGCCCCAAAGCCGACCTGCTGGCCGGGCTGCAGGCCTTCACAATGATCTTGCCCACGCAGGGCACGGCGATTCGCCACACGGCGGACGGTTTTTTCCTCACGCGCGGCCTGCCCTTGCCGGTGCGCACCATCGAAACGCTGTCGGTGTCGATCGCGCGCGGCTACACCTTGCAAAGCGACGCGGTCTGGGTTTCGCCGCTGGGCGCGGTGCGGCCGGACCTGGACTGCGGCGCGCTGCTGCAGCTGCCTGTCAGCATGGCGGGGACTGAGGAATTGGTGGGCCTGACCTTGCGCGCCGACATGGCGCCCACGCCGGCGCAGCAGGCGCTGATCGCGAATATCCGGCTGCTGGCGGCGGAACGCCGCGACCTGGCCTAAGCGGTTTCGGGCTGGACCGCGAAGCGCGTCGTCAGCTCGCCCAGGCCCAGCTCATCCAGCACCTCGCGCAAGCGCGCTTGCGCCGCGCGGGTTTTGCCGGCCTGGGGCTGGGCGGGACGGCTGGCCAGGATCAGCTCGTTCTTCATCGAATGCTCCCAACCCACAAGCTCGGTCACGGTGACCTGGTAGCCGTTGGCTTCGAGCTGCAGGCAGCGCAGCACGTTGGTGATCTGGCTGCCGAATTCGCGCGTGTGCAGCGGATGCCGCCAGAGTTCGGCCAACGGGGTTTTGGCCAGCGAGAGCGCGCGGCTTTTTTTCAGCACGCCGGCCACCTCGGCCTGGCAGCAGGGCACCAGCACCATGTGGCGCGCGCCTTTGGCCAGGCCGAAGGCAATCGCGTCGTCGGTGGCGGTGTCGCAGGCGTGCAGCGCGGTGACGATGTCGACCGTGGGCGGCAACTCGGCCGACGTCGTGGCCTCCTGCACCGTCAGATTCAGGAAAGACATGCGCGCAAAGCCCAGGCGCGCGGCCAGCCTGCGTGATTTTTCGACCAGTTCGGCGCGGGTCTCAATCCCATAGACATGGCCGGCCATGGGCTCGGCCCCGTGCGCCACGTTGAAGAACAGGTCGTAAAGGATAAAACCCAAGTAGGACTTGCCGGCGCCGTGGTCGGCCAGCGTGAAGCCGGCTTTTTGAGCCGCGGTTTCATTGACGTCATTGAGTAAAGGCTCAATGAACTGGTAGAGGTGGTAGACCTGCTTGAGCTTGCGCCGGGWGTCCTGGTTGAGCTTGCCCTCACGTGTGAGGATGTGGAGCTCTTTCAGCAGTTCGATCGACTGTCCCGGGCGCAGTTCCTCAATGGCTTGGGCGGCGGGCGCGGGTTTTCCGGCGCTTTTTGAAGGTTTTGCGGCGCGCGCGGTGCTGGGGGTTTGCATGGCCCCGAGTTTAGTGGGGTGCCGCAAGCCCTTATCCCAGGTGGCGCAAAGGCCTTTTCACTGGCCATGACGCCCTCTCCCCAGAGGGAGAGGGAAGTGAAAACAGCAAGAAAACGACGAAAAAAGGCGCTCAGCCTGTTATAGGCGCATAATCCACCAGTTCGGGTTGCAAAAACCCGTACAAGTTGGTGATCGGTCAGTTTCGCGCGCTACGGCGGTACTTTTTGGTTTGTTGTGCTTTCGGGACCCCATCGCTTTTTGTTTTTATGTGTTTTTGAGGAGTCCCTCCATGGGCAACAAACTTTACGTCGGCAACCTGCCTTACTCGGTTCGCGACGAAGATCTGCAACAATCTTTTGGCCAATTCGGCGCTGTCACCAGCGCTAAAGTCATGATGGAACGCGACACCGGTCGCTCCAAAGGCTTTGGCTTTGTCGAAATGGGCAACGATGCCGAAGCGCAAGCCGCAATCACCGGCATGAACGGCCAGTCCCTCGGCGGCCGCAGCATCACCGTGAATGAAGCCCGTCCGATGGAGGCACGTCCTCCCCGTACCGGCGGCTTCGGCGGTGGTGGTGGCGGCTACGGCGGTGGCGGCGATCGCTCCGGCGGTGGCGGCTACGGCGGCGGCGGCGGTGGTGGCCGTTCCGGTGGCGGCGGCTACGGTGGTGGCGGCGGCGGTGGCCGCGGCGGCTACTAAGCCCTGCAAACCAGCTGACTCAGCCTCGCGCTGAGCAAAGCCCGAAAGGCTTCAAAACTTCGGTTTTGAAGCCTTTTTCTTTTGGGGCCGCGCCTGGGACTTCCGGGCCCACCCCGGCACGCCTGAGGCGCTTGAAACATCTCGCAGCAAATTAACTTGCACACAATTTAATTGCGAGCTATAATTCGAACCATGCCAAACAAAACCGACACCGTGGACGCCATGCTGCAGCTGGACAACCAGCTGTGTTTCGCGCTGTATTCCACCTCGCTGGCCATGACCAAGCTCTACAAGCCGCTGCTCGAGGAGCTGGGCCTGACCTACCCGCAATACCTCGCGATGCTGGTGCTGTGGGAGCAGGACGGCCTCACGGTGTCCGAACTCGGCGAACGGCTGTACCTGGATTCGGGCACGCTGACCCCGCTGCTCAAGCGCATGGAAACCGCCGGCCTGGTTTCGCGCCTGCGTGCCGTGCAGGACGAGCGCCGCGTGCACATCACGCTGACGGCCGAGGGCCGCAAGCTCAAGGCCAAGGCCGCGAAGATCCCCGGCTGCATCCTGAGCGCCACGCAATGCTCGATCCCTGAACTCGTGTCGCTGACACAGCAAGTCCAGTCTTTCCGCAAGCGCCTCACCGCCTGATCCCTTTCACTCTCTCACTGATTTTTAACCCGCCCCGAACCGGGGTATCTCCAAAGGAAGCCACCATGACCACGCTCGAAAAAGTTCTCTACACCGCCCACGCCCACACCACCGGCGGCCGCGACGGCAAATCCAAGACCGACGACGGCCGCCTGGACGTCACGCTGAGCTCGCCCGGCACTTCGGGCACGGGCACCAACCCCGAGCAGCTGTTCGCGGCCGGCTACGCAGCCTGCTTCATCGGCGCCATGAAGGCCGTCGGCGGCATGAAGAAGATTGACGTGCCCGCCGACGTGTCCATCGACTCCAGCGTTGACCTGGGCAAGATCCCCAACGGCTACGGCATCGCCGTGCGCCTCGATGTGACCCTGCCCGGCATGGACCGCGCCGCCGCCCAGGCCCTGGTCGACGCAGCGCACCAGGTTTGCCCTTATTCCAACGCGACCCGCGGCAACATCGACGTCGTGATCACCCTGAAGTAATCAGGCACTGCTGTCACCAAAGCGGCCCGCCGGTGTTGAACCGGCGGGCCGTTTCATTTACGGTGTAGTGCATGAACACCGCAGTCACCACCAGCACATTCCAGGTCCGCAAAGACGCCCTGTCCCAAACCCGCTGGCAAGCCATCGCGCCCGCGCCATTGGCGTCCGGCCAGGCGCGGCTGCGCGTGGAGTCCTTCGCGCTCACAGCCAACAACATCACCTATGCGGCCTTTGGCGAGGCGATGAATTACTGGCAGTTTTTCCCGACCGGCGAAGAGGGCTGGGGCTGCATCCCGGTCTGGGGGTTCGCCGTGGTAACGGAATCGTCATGCGAAGGTGTCGCCGTGGGCGAGAAGTTTTACGGCTACTACCCCATGGGCAGCGAGCTGGTGGTGCAGCCCGCGCGCGTCACGCCCTCGGGTTTCTTTGACGGCGCCGCGCACCGGCAGGCGCTGCCGGTGGTCTACAACCAGTACATGCGCTGCAGCACCGACCCGTTTTACGACGCGGCCACCGAGGACGTGCAGTCGCTGCTGCGCCCGCTGTTCATCACTTCCTTCCTGATCGACGATTTCCTGGCCGACAACGATTTCTTCGGCGGGGGCACCACGTTGCTGCTGTCCAGCGCATCGAGCAAGACCGCTTACGGCACGGCCTTCCAGCTCGCCAGGCGGGCTGGCCTGGAGGTCGTGGGCCTGACTTCGCCGGGCAACAAGGCCTTCTGTGAAAGCCTGGGCTGCTACCACCGCGTGCTGGCGTATGAAGAGCTGGACAGCATCGCCGCCGAAACGCCCAGCATTTACGTCGATTTCGCGGGCAATGCCGGCCTGCGCCAGCGCATCCACGGCCGTTTTGGCCAGCTCCGCTACAACTGCTCCATAGGCGGCACCCATGTCGACGAACTGGCGGCCAAGGGCGGCAGCCGGGATTTGCCGGGCCCCAGGGCTGTGCTGTTTTTTGCACCGGCCCAGGTCAAAAAGCGCGTCGCCGATTGGGGCGGCGAAGCCTTCGGCCGGCAGCTGGCAAAAGCCTGGCAAGACTTCACCCGGCAAGTGACCGGCGCCCGGCCGCCCTGGCTTCTTCCCCAACGGCATGCCGGCCAGGCATCGCTGGAAGCGGTGTACCGCGAGGTGCTCACCGGCAAAGGCGACCCGCGCACCGGCCACATCCTGCAGCCCTGAACAGCGCTCGGCCCAGCCCGCACAGGCGTTTACAAGCCCCGCTGGCTGGGCCCGGCATCTGCGCCGACAATCAGGGCATGACCGACAAAAGCCAAGCCCCCGCCAGCGCCGCGCTGCATGCGTACGAGACGCTGACCCCTGACCGCGTGCTCGACGCGCTGGCCAGCGTGGGGCTGCTGGGCGACGGCCGCCTGATGGCGCTGTCCAGCTACGAAAACCGGGTCTACCAGGTGCACCTGGAAAGCCCGGTGGGCGATGCCGACCTGGCGGGTGACGTGGTGGTCGCCAAGTTCTACCGGCCGGACCGCTGGAGCGACGCGCAGATCATCGAAGAGCACGCCTTCGCCGCCGAGCTGATGGCCGCCGAAATTCCCGTCGTCGGTCCGCTGGTGTTGGACGGTGCCACGCTGCACCATTTCGGCGGTTTCAGCTTCAGCGTCTCGCCCAGCCGCGGCGGACGCCGGCCCGAACTCGACAACCTCGAGGTGCTGGAATGGATAGGCCGCTTCCTCGCGCGCATCCATACCGTGGGCAGCGCAAAACCTTTTGCCCATCGCCCGGCGCTCAACCTGCAGACTTTCGGCTTTGCCCCGCGCGACATCCTGCTGGGCGGCGGCCCAGGCGCCCACGGCTACATCCCGCTGGACATGGAGTCGCGCTGGCGCAAGGCCTTTGACGAAGCCATGCTGGTGGCGCAAACCGTGTTTGAAAGCGTGGGCGACGTGCGCACCCTGCGCCTGCACGGCGACTGCCACCCCGGCAACATCTTGTGGACACCCGAAGGCCTGCCGCTGGCGGGCCCGCATTTTGTCGACCTCGACGACGCCCGCAGCGGCCCGGCCGTGCAGGATTTGTGGATGCTGGTGTCCGGCGACCGGGCCCAGTCCACCCGGCAGCTGGGCGCGCTGGTGGACGGCTATGAGGAGTTCCGCGAATTCGACCGGCGCGAACTCGCGCTGATCGAGCCGCTGCGCACCCTGCGCCTGGTGCACTACAGCGCCTGGCTGGCGCAGCGCTGGCACGACCCCATCTTCCCGATCAATTTCCCCTGGTTCGGCTCCAGCGACTACTGGAAAGGCCAGGTCGACATGCTCGAAGAGCAGACTGAAGCGATGCAGGAGACGCCGCTGGTCGTGTAAAGCCCGGCAGGTGCTACGTACACATAGGGATTGCGATGAGAGGGGAAACACCCTCCGCCGCTAGTATCTCCAGCAGCCCCGCACCTTGACGGCGGCAGTCTGGAGACATCGCATGAAACTTCGCCCGCTTCTGCTGGCCGCGCTACTGTTGGCATTCCACGGCTGGTGCGCCGCCCAATCCACCCCATCCGCCTGGCCAGCCAAACCCATCACCATGATCGTGCCCTTCCCGCCCGGCGGCCTGGCCGACCTGGTGGCCAGGCCGGTGGCCGAAGCCATGTCGCGCGACCTCGGCCAGCCGGTCGTGATCGAAAACAAGGCCGGCGCGGGCGGCGGTATCGGTATGGGCTACACCGCCAAGGCCAGACCCGACGGCTACACCGTCGTCATGGCACTCTCCTCGCTCACGGTGATCCCCGAAGCCGACGCGCTGCTCGGCCGGCCCGCGATGTTCGCGCTCACCGACCTGCGCCCCATCGCGCGCTACACCGCCGACCCAACCGTGCTGGCGGTGCGCGCCGACGCGCCCTGGAAGACGGTGCAGCAGTTTGTCGACGATGCCAGAAAGCGCCCCGGCGCGATCAACTACGGTTCGTCCGGCAACTACGGCACCATGCACGTGCCCATGGAGATCCTGGCGCAGAACGCCGGCATCAAGCTCACGCACATCCCCTTCACCGGCGCCGGCCCCGCGGTGGTGGCACTGCTGGGCGGGCAGATAGACGCCGTGTCCTCCGGCCCGGCCACCGTGTTGCAGCAGGTCAAGGCCGGCAAGCTGCGTGTGCTGGCGCACTGGGGCAGCGACGTGCTGCCCTCCATGCCCGACGTGCCCAGCCTCAAGAACGCCGGCTTCAATGCCGAATACGCGCAATGGTCGGGCCTCTTCATCCCCGCAGCCACGCCCGAGCCCATCGCCCAGCGCCTGCGCGCCGCGGCCAGAGCCGCCGCGCAGGACGCCAAGGTCAAGGAGGTGATCCTGGGCGCCGGCAGCCCGGTGCTGTACCAGGACAGTCCCGATTTTGAGAAGTATGTGCAGGCTGACGCGAAACGCATGGCCGAGGTGGTCAAGCGCATAGGCAAGGTCGAGTAGCTTCTTTCATCCTGGGAGACGTCCATGAGCAAGCCATTCATCCGCGGCCTTCTTCTCACACTCGGCTTGGCCTCCACAGCCGCGCTCACGCCGGCCCTGGCGCAAAGCTATCCGGCCAAAGCGGTGCGCATCATCGTGCCCTTTGCCGCGGGCGGCCCGGCCGACGTCTATGCGCGCTTCATGGCGCAGCGCCTGCAGGATTCGCTAGGGCAATCGTTTGTGGTGGACAACCGGCCCGGCGCGGGCTCGGTGATCGGCACCGACGCCGCGGCGAAATCCGCGCCCGACGGCTACACCCTGCTGCTGATGTCGAACGCGCACACAGTCAATGAAACGCTGATCGCCAACAAGCCCTTCCAGCTGATGCGCGACTTCGTGGCGGTGGCGCCCATCAACTATTCCGACCTGGTGCTGGTGGCCACGCCGGCGCTGCCGGACTCGACGCTGAACGCGCTGATCGCCGACGCGAAGGCGCGGCCGGGCAAGCTCAACTACGCGTCGTCTGGACCGGGCACGCCGTACCACATGGCCGGCGAACTGTTTAAAAGCATGGCCGGCGTGTACCTGGTGCACATCCCCTACCGCGGCAGCAGCGGCGCGCGCACCGACGTCATAGGGGGCCAGGTCGACGTGATGTTCGACGCCGTGACCACCATGGCCGAACAGGTCAAGGCCGGCAAGGTCAAGGCGCTGGCCACCACCGGCAAGCAGCGCTCCGAGGTGCTGCCCGATGTGCCGACCCTGCACGAAGCCGGCGTGCCCGGCTACGAGGCCACCATTTGGCTGGGCCTGATGGCGCCGCGCGGCACACCCAAGGCCGTCGTCGACAAGCTCAACGAGGCCGTGTCGAAAATCACCGGCCAGCCGGAGATCAAGCAGCTCTGGGGAAAACAGGGCGCCACGCCCATGGTGATGAGCCCCGAGGCCTTTGACAAATACACCCGCGAGGACATCGCCAAATGGGCGGGCGTGATCAAGGCCGCCCACATCACGGTGGACTGAGGGCTGCACAATGGCACATTCCTCCTTCCCCGTACTGCACCTTCTCAGCGGTGGCGCGGCCCAAGGGCTGGTGACACAGCTGCAGGACGGTTTCCGCTTGCAACACCACTTCGACATCGCCGGCACTTTCGGGGCCGTGGGCCTGATGAAAGACGGCTTGCTGGCAGGCAAGCCCTGCGACGTGATCATCCTGAGCCAGGCGCTGATCTCGCAATTGACTGAGAGCGGGCATGTGCAGGCGGCGGGCGCGCGCGCCCTGGGCGCTGTCAAAACCGGCGTTGCCGTGAAGACCGGCGAGCCGGCGGTGGACGTCGGCAGCGCCGCCGCCCTCAAGGCCGCACTGCAGGCCGCGCGCGGCATCTACTTTCCCGACCCGGTGAAGGCCACGGCCGGCATCCACTTCATGCGGGTGCTCAGGGAACTGGGGCTGGACGCCGAACTGGCCGGCAGGCTGCGGCCTTATCCCAACGGCGCGGCCGCCATGAAAGCCATGGCGGAGTGCGATGAGCCCGGACTGCTCGGCTGCACGCAGGTGACTGAAATCCTGTTCACGCCCGGCGTGGAACTGGTGGCCGCCCTGCCCAAGGCATTTGAACTGGCAACCATCTACACGGCCGCGGTATGCACCGCTTCGGAGAACGCGCAGGCCGCGGGCGAACTCATCGCCATGCTGGCCAGCCCCGGCAATGCCGCGACGCGGCTGGCCTGCGGCTTCGAAGCCTGAGGCGCGGGCGCAACAGCTCTACGACCCGATGGCGGCGCTGAAAGGCCGCAAGAAAAACCGCGCGATGAAAAAAGCCCGCGCGAGGCGGGCTTTGCAGGGGCTTGTGTAAAGACCGGGCTTACACCAGCAGCGCGTTGACCCGCCGCACATAAGCCGCGGGGTCGCCCGGCATGCCGCCTTCGGCCAGCAGGGCCTGGTCGAACAGGATGTGCGCCAGGTCGTCGAAGTGTTCGCTGCTTTCGAGCTTTTTGACCAAGGGGTGCTGGGCATTGACTTCGAGGATGGGCTTGGATTCGGGCACAGCCTGGCCGGCCTGTTTGAGCATGCGGGCCAGCTGGGTCGACATGTCGCCGTCCTGCACCACCAGGCAGGCGGGCGAATCGACCAGGCGCGTGGTCGCGCGCACGTCCTTGGCCTTGTCCTTGAGCGCTTCCTTGAGCTTGTCCAGGATGGGCTTGAACTGGGTTTGCGCCTCTTCGGCAGCCTTTTTCTCGTCCTCGTCCTGCAGCTTGCCCAGGTCTACCGCGCCCTTGGCCACCGACTGCAGCGGCGTACCGTCGAACTCGTGCAGGTAGTTGAGCGCCCACTCGTCGACACGGTCGGCCATCAGCAGCACTTCGATGCCTTTCTTGCGGAAAATTTCAAGCTGCGGACTGTTCTTCGCGGCAGCCAGGGTGTCGGCGGTGATGTAGTAGATCGCGTCCTGGCCTTCCTTCATGCGGGCCTTGTAGTCGGCAAAACCCACGCTGACCGTGTCGGTCGTGGATGAGGCGAAGCGCAGCAGCTTGGCCAGGCGGTCGCGGTTGGCGAAGTCCTCGCCCAGGCCTTCCTTGAGCACGGCGCCGAACTCGGCGTAAAAGGCCTTGAACTTCTCCGCATCGTTGGCGGCCATGTCTTCGATCATGCCCAGCACGCGCTTGGTGCAGCCTTCGCGGATGGCCTTGACGGCGCGGCTTTCCTGCAGCAACTCGCGCGAAACGTTGAGCGGCAGGTCGGACGAGTCCACCACGCCCTTGACGAAACGCAAATAGGTCGGCATCAGGGCCTGGGCGTCGTCCATGATGAAGACGCGCTTGACGTAAAGCTTCACGCCCGCGGCTTTGTCCCGGTTGAACATGTCCATGGGCGCCTTGGACGGGATGAAGAGCAGCTGCGTGTACTCGGTCGATCCCTCCACGCGGTTGTGCGTGGTGGCCAGCGGCGCCTCGCTGTCGTAGCTGATCTGGCGGTAGAACTCGTCGTACTGGTCCTGGGTGATGTCTTTCTTGGCGCGTGTCCAAAGGGCCGCGGCCTGGTTGACGGTCTCCCATTCGCCGGTCGTCACCATTTCGCCGGGCTGGTCGTTTTCGCCTTCTTTCCATTCCTCTTTGGGCATCAGGATGGGCAGGGWGATGTGGTCGGAGTACTTGTTGATGATGCCCTTGAGTTTCCAGGCATTGAGGTAATCGAGCGAATCCTCCTTGAGGTGCAGGATGATGCTGGTGCCGCGCTCCGCGCGCTCGATCTCGCTGACCTCGAACTCGCCGGTGCCGTCGCTCACCCAGCGCACGCCCTGGCCCGCCGGCAGGCCCGCGCGCCGGCTTTCCACCGTGATCTTGTCGGCCACGATAAAGCCCGAATAAAAACCCACGCCGAACTGGCCTATCAGCTGCGCGTCGTTCTTCTGGTCGCCCGAAAGCTTGGCCATGAAGTCGCGCGTGCCGCTCTTGGCGATGGTGCCGAGGTTGTCGATGGCTTCCTGCTGCGACAGGCCTATGCCGTTGTCGGTGATGGTCAGCGTGCCGGCGGCCTTGTCGAAGCTCACACGCACCTTGAGTTCGGCGTCGTTCTCCAGCAGCGAAGCCTCGTTGAGCGCCTCGAAACGCAGCTTGTCGCAGGCATCCGAGGCATTGGAGATCAGCTCGCGCAAAAAGATCTCGGGGTTCGAGTACAGGGAGTGCGTGACCAGCTTGAGCAGCTGGGCCACCTCCGCCTGGAAGGAGAGGGTTTGTTTTTGCATGGTCTTGGGCATAGTTGTTACTGATTTGTTACAATTTCGTCATGAGCGAGAGGGAAATGTGGTTTTCATGGGCAGTATTTACCTTTGTCACATATAAGACTTTTGGATTCATTTAGAAATAAACTCAATCATTTCAATGGTTTGACGTGACAAATTCCCCATTACAGGGCGCTGTTACAGATACAAATCAACCTGTTTGAGAAATATCTAGTTACAGTCCATTCACCTTCAAATTTCGTCCCCCGTTATTCGTTCAACCAACCGGAGAACAGTCATGAAAAAGCTCATTCTAGTAATCGCCCTCGGTCTTTCCGCCATTGCCACCCTGCCAGCGACCGCCGCGACGGTTACCGGCAACTTTGATGTCACGATCAACCTGACATCGGTCTGCCGGCTCACGACATCGCCGGCGGGCCCCCTCACCCTCAACTACACCTCGTTCGGCGCCGCTCCCACGCCGGTCACCACGCCGTTTGCGGTGCAGTGCACCAACACGCTGCCTTACACCATGACCCTTGATGGCACGGCCCTCACCACGATGGCGGGCGTGAACCTCGACTACAGCCTGGCTATCCGCAATGCCGGTGACACGGCCGATATCTCGGGCCAGCAAACCGCCGGCGCGGCAGCCACCAACTACCTCATCAAGGCCTCCATGGCTGGTGGCCAGCAGGGCACTTGCGCCAACGCCACCTGCAACGCGACAGCAACCCGCACGCTGACCATCACCTACTGATCGCTTCGCCGGCTGACACAAGAAACGTCGATACCATGCGCGGCAAACTCGCTCTCGGTGCTTCTTTGCTTCTGGTGGCGGCGGCCAGCTTTGCCGGCACTGTAGCCGGCCAGTTTTCGGTCCAGATCAATCTGACCAACCCGGGCAACACCACCGGCAACGGCAACGCCTGCATCAGCGCCAGCGGCGCGGGGGCCGGCGGGAGTTCGGTGCAGGTGCGCTGCAATACCAATGTCTTCGTGAGCATCGCCCCCGTCGGCAACGCCAACGCCCTGGTAAATGCCCGATTCCAGCCGGGCTTTCGCCCTACCCGGGATTCGCTGCTGCCTGACTACTGCCGCAACGAAATCGCCCGCGGCGACCAGGCGGCGCGCATGGCCTGCCGCATGGACGACCAGCGCGTTGCCGCAGCCGGCGACGAAGTGGACGACGGATGGGAGTTCGAAAACCGGCGTTATGCCATGGGCCCGGAAGCCGCGGAGATCGAAACGCAGGCCCGTTTACGCTTCCAGGACGTCCGGGGAACGCTCACAGCGGTGCGCCTCGCCCATGCCGGCAATCAGGCTAAATCTATCGAGATGCTGGTATCCTTCTAGGGATGAACGTCCCACAGCGCCGAAGCAGCCTCGTCACCTACGCTCTCCTGCTGAGTCTGCTTGGGCCCTGGGCCGCCGCGACGGCCGGGGTGTTTTCCGTAACACCTGTCCGCCTTTACATGACGCCGCGCGATCGCGCCATCGCCGTCACGCTGACCAACGAGGCAGATACCGAAGTGGTGCTGCAGGCCGATATCAACACCTGGAGCCAGAAGCCCGACGGCACCGATGAGCTGGTGCTCACGGAAGACCTGATCCTGGCGCCCCCCATCATCAAACTGGCGCCCAAAGCGCGCCAGGTGGTGCGGCTGGCCCTGTTAAAGCCGGCCGACGCAAGCCGGCAGCTGACCTACCGCATGATCATCCGTGAAGTACCAGAGGCACTGCCCGCGAGCGGCATCCAGGTCCCCATCGCGCTGGCCCTCAGCATGCCCGTGTTTATCACCCCTCCCGTGGCCAAGCGCCTGGTGAGCTGCACCGTCCAGCGTCCGGACGCCAAAACCGTGGGCTTGCAGTGCGGCAACACAGGCACGGCCTATGCGCAGATCCGCGAAGCGACGCTGATGCGAGGCGAGCAGGCACTGGCCAAGTTCGAGGGCGGTAGCTACATCCTGCCGGGTGCCACCAAGCTCGTCAGCCTCAAAAGCGAGCAAGCCGTCACGGCGGGCGAAGCCAAGCTGGTGGTGACTTTTGACGACGGCCAAAGCCAGACGACCAGTATCACCTTGCCCTGACCGAGCCCCATGACGAGGAGGCGCCCGCAGGTCTTACGAATGCAACCCCTGGCCATCGGCATAGCCAGCCTGTGCTGCGTCCTCGCCGCGCAGGCTCAAACCACGGCGCCCGCCAACGCGCCGACGGCGGCCCGCGCCGCCAATGACCGCCTGCTTCCGCTTGAAGTGTTCATCAACAGCACCAAGGGCGGTGTCTGGACCCTGCTGGAGCGCAACGGCATCCTGTACGCGCCCGAGGACGCTTTTGAAGAGTGGCGGCTGAACCGCCGCCCCAGCGCACAAGACATCGATTTCCAGGGCCAGCGCTGGTATGCCCTCTCGTCCATCCCGGGGTTCGAGGCACGCCTGAATTTTGCCGAGCAGTCGGTCGACCTGATCTTTTCCCCGGCGGCCTTCAATGCCGTGCGCCTGACGCAGGAATCCGCCATGCGCCCGCCGCTGTCGCCGAGCGTGCCGGCTTTCTTTGCCAACTACGACCTGAATTACCTGAGCACCCACACCCGCAACACCGTCGGCGGCGCGTCCGATGCGCGAGACCTCGGGGCCTTGACCGAGTTGGGCTTCTCCGGGCAGTGGGGGTTGCTGACCAGCAGCTATGTGGGCCGCAACCTGGTCAGCCAGGACCCGACGGTCAAGGCCTCCTGGCGGCGGCTGGAAACCACCTACACGCGCAATTTCCTGGAATCCAACAGCACCCTGCGCCTGGGCGACAGCAGCACGCGCACCGGCATTTCGGGGCGCTCCGTCTATTTCGGCGGCGTGCAGTTCGCCAAGAATTTCTCCCTGCAGCCCGGCTTCGTCACCCAGCCCATTCCCACGGTCACCGGACTGTCGGCGGCGCCCAGCACCGTGGAGCTGTACGTCAACGACGCCCTGCGCCAGACCTCCAAGGTGCCTTCCGGCCCTTTCAGCATCGACAACTTCCCCGCGCTGACAGGTGCCGGCGAGGCGCGCGTGGTGGTGCGCGACATCCTGGGCCGCGAAACAGTCATCACACAGTCTTTCTTCAGCAATGCCAACCTGCTGGAGGAAAACCTCAGCGACTGGAGCTTCGAGGCGGGAGCCATACGCAACCAGCTGGGCATCGAGAATGCCGACTACGGCCCCCGCTTTGTATCGGGCCTGTGGCGCCAGGGCCTGACCAAGAGCATCACTGTCGAGGCCAATGGCGAATGGTCCCGGCCCCTGTCGCGCATGGGTGCGGGCGCCAGCTACGAGCTGCCCTTCCAGATGCTGGGGCAAACCGCGGTGTCCTTCAGCCGCAGCGACACCGCCGGCCGTGGCCACAACTGGCTGGTCGGCATCGAACGCACCGGCCTGCGCCACGGCGTTTCGCTGAGCGCGGAAGGCGCATCGCGCGGCTACCGGCAACTGGGCATCGATACGGCGTCCCCGCTGCCGCGCTTGCAAACCACCGCCAGTTACAGCTACAGCACCGACCAGTTCGGCGCGTTCAACGTCAGCTATGCTGGCTTTGACACCTACGACCTCGGCAAACTCGACWCCGTCAGCGTCAACTACACCATGCGGCTCGGGCCGCGCAGTGCCCTGACCTTAAGTGCCACGCGGCTCAGCGGATCCTCCTCCGGCACCTCGGTGGGCGCGACCCTGATCGTGCCGCTGGACAACCACATCACGATTGCTTCCGGCGTCACCAGCCGCAGCGGGACGACCGAAGGCTATGTGAACGCCAGCCGGGCCCTGAGCGCTGAAACCGGCTGGGGCTGGCGCACGGCCCTGGGCACGCGCGCGGAGGGCCGCTACACGGAGGGCGGCGCCTATTACCAGGGCAGCAAAGGCTTGTTTTCGGCCGACGTCAACGCGGGCGAAAACCAGCAGAACCTGCGCTTGGGCCTGGTAGGGGGATTGGTCATGGCCGAAGGCCAGGCCTTCGCGACACGCCGGGTGCAGGACAGTTTCGCCATCGTGGAAGTGCCGGGCTATGCCAATGTCGGCGTGGGCTTCCAGGGCAGCACACTGACCCGCACCGACGAGAAAGGGATAGCCCTGCTGCCGCGTTTGCTGCCCTTCCAGCGCAACAGCGTGCGGCTGGACCCGACCGAACTGCCCATCAGCGCCGAGGTCGACTCGATCGAGCAAGAGGCCGTGCCGGCCCTGCGCGGCGGGGTCAAGATCACCTTCCCCGTGCGCTCGGGCCGGGGCGCCCTGATCCGCATCGTGCTCGACAGCGGCGAACCCGCACCCGCCGGCGCCGAGATCGAGTTGATAGGCGACAAGAAGGAATTCTTCGTCGCCCGCCGCGGCGAGGCCTTCGTCACCGGACTGCAACCCACCAACCGCCTGCGCCTGAAGTGGAACGGCGCGAGTTGCACCTTTACCGTCGAGCTGCCGCCCGGCAACCTTGAAGACATTACCCGCGTGGGCCCGGTCCACTGCTCAGGAGTCAAACCGTGAATCCCATGAAACCCTGGCGCCTCGCCGCGGCGGCATGCCTGTCCCTCGCGGGCGCGGCGCCGGCCATGGCCGCGCTGGTCTGCAACGCCACCGCGACACCCGTGCAGATGGTGTACTTCGAGAACGACCCCAACCCCACTGACGGGGCCTGGAGCGTGACCATCAATTGCTCGCGTGGACCTGCAGACCCGGCCACTTCCGCGTACACGCTGCGGGCCGATGACGGCTTCAACCCGACCGGCACCACCAACCAGGCGGTGAACGGCACAGGCGCAACCAACCGGATCGCGTATGAGCTCTACAGGACGGCGCCGGGCAACGGGGCCTGGGGCTACACCAATGCCACGGACTTCGCGGGCACAATTAATTTCGCCAGCGCCCTGACGGCCAGCGTCACGCACACTTTTTACAGCCGCATTGCCGCCGGGCTCAACAAGACGGCGAAGACTTTCACCGACACGGTGACCATGCGGCTACGCTACGACAACGGCCCGGGCAACACGGACGTCTTTCCCACCTTCCCCGTGAGCATCAACAACCAGTCCATCTGCCTGCTCAGCACGCCGCCGGGCAACATCGTGTTCAACTACACCTCGTTCCAGCCGGCCCCCGCCACGGCGAGCTCCGCCTATGCCGTGCGCTGCACCATGGGCGAGACCTACACGATGGCCCTGGACGCGACGGCGGGAAATCTGCTCGGTCTCAATTACGGCCTGGCGCTGAGCAATCCTGGAGGCCAGACAGGCACCGGCTTCCCGCAGAATTTCACGATCAACGGCACCATTGCCGCGGGCCAGTCCGGCACCTGCGGCGGAGGCATCTGTACCGGCGCGGTGCCGCGCACGCTGACCGTGACGTATTGACCTCGCAGTTCTCTTTTTCTTGTTTATGTAAGCGGCGAAGCCGCTTGCCTCCCCGTCGCACTGTGACTTTTGTCACGAATTCGCAGCGCCTGAGTTCATGAAAGCAGCGCGATTCAGCGCAATGCAGCACCATTCACCACACTGCTACAAGACGTTACTATCACTACCTGAAAGTCGTCGTGTCTGGCAACAGCCCGGGCAGATGCAACGGAGTCAATCGATGAGTGCTTCTTACGCATTGCGCAGCATCCTGATAGCCCTGCTATGCATTTGCGCACTGCGGGCCCAGGCCGCCATTGTTTGCAACGTATCTTCTTCCGGTTTCACGGCTTACTATTTCGAAAACGATCCCAACCCGACCAACGGCACGGGAAGCTTTACGGTGAGCTGCAGCCGGACAGCGGGCGACGCTATCACGTTCGCCTACACCCTGACCTCGGACGACGGCCTGCATGAAAGCGGCGGCTTCAACCGGGCGTTCAATGGAGCAGGAGGAACAGGGGCAGCCAGGATGAACTACAACCTCTACCGTGACGCGGGCCTCACCCAGCGGTGGGGCAATAGCACAGCGCTGGACTTTGCCGGCACCGTCAATTTCGGCACTGCCGCCACCTTGTTCGCCACCCATACCCAGACCTACTACACCACCATCCCCGCCATCCAGAACAAGAACGCCGGCCTCTTTACCGACACAGTGACCATGAGGCTGTGCAACTCCCTGGGTACAGGTTGCGGCACCGGCAACCTGTCGAATGGCACCTTCCCGGTGACCATCAACAACAACTCGCTGTGTCTGCTGACCACCCCCCCGGGCAGCATCAGCTTCAACTACACCTCGTTCCAGGTAGCGAATGCGACGGCCAATACGTCCTACACCGTCCGCTGCACGATTAATCAGATTTACGCCATGACCCTGGACGCGCCGGGGGGCACCTTGCTGGGCCTGAACTACACCCTGTCATTGAGCGCGCCCGGTAACCGCACGGGCACCGGTTTCTCGGAAAACTTCACGATCAACGGCACCATCCTGGGTGGCGGTAACACATCCGGCACCTGCGGCGGTGCCACCTGCAGCCAGACGCAAACACGTATCCTGACCATCACCTACTGAGGCAATCACCGCTGTTTTTCTGTCTGGGCAGGCCTGCAGTACGCCATGCCGTCAAAATCAGCCGCTGATCCGTCTGGGCCCCGCTTCCTGCCGAGTTGCCATCGGGCGCCAGCGCCCACCCCCTACGCGTGTGCGTCGCAACCGCTTTGCGTCGCGGTCCCGCGTGGCTTCGCCTCAAAATTGATAAATATGATTTGAAAATCGACTTTTATTTCTATTTTGGTGAATATTGCCAAAAATTTCACGAATTAATTACAGAATCAATTTTTACTAAATTTATCAATTTAACTAAAATGGTCGTTACTACTGACAGATTCAGGAGTACACGCCATGCGGACTTTCAAGACGGTTTTCGGCTTCCTGCTTGCCACGCAAGCTTTGCTGGCCTGCACTGCGCTCCATGCGCAAAGCACTTCAGCGTCATTTGGTGTCACCATCGTGCTGAACACCTTCAGCGAGGCCGTGACGGCGGACCACCGCTGCACCCACCGGGGACGAGCCGACGGGCCCAAGGAAACCCTGCGCATCAGCTGCCCCGCCACGGTGGACGTGCAGGCCATTGCCAGCGCCTCGAACGGGAAAACGGGACAGGCCCAGCGCCTGAATGCGCTGGCCGTCGTGGCTGGAAAACCCATGCGGTCAACGGAACCGCTTGAGCTGACCATCTCCTGGTAGCCCGGTTCCGGCCGGGGCTGGGGTCGCGCAGACCCCTTGAGCCTTGGCGCGAGACTATTTATCCAGCCAGCGCACCAGCTGCCGCCCCACCTCAGGCCGGCTCAGCAGTTCCATGTGATTCATGCCCTGCGCGATCCACTGGTTTTCCGGCGCAAACGCCAGGCAACGCTCCGGCTCCGCATGCAGGCCCAGTGCGCTTTCGAGTGACACCAGCCCGTCTCCGACCATCTTGCGCGCCAGCGCCTCCCGCACCGCCATCAACGGCCCCTTGCCGGGCGCCAGCGTGGTGGCCGCGACGGTGTAGCAGGCCACATCGGCCGGCAAGGGCACGGGCCGGCGGGCGTCGGGCCCGCGCTCAAAACGCCCCGCGTCGTGCCAGTCGGCGTGCAGCACATTGCCGTGGCGCAAGTCGGTGATGCCGGCGCTGCGCACCTGGCCGATTCTGGCGAACGGTCTGGTCACGATGTTGCCGCCCAGCACACCGTCCACCCAGCTGCCCAGGCGCTCCAGCGGCGCGCCGTGGTGCGGTGTTCCCAGGAACACCAACGCCTTGAGCTGCGCCAGCCAGCTGTAACCGGCCTCGGCCGCCTGGTGGCAGGCGCTGCGCGCGACCAGGCCGCCCATGCTGTGCACCAGCAACGTGATGCTTTCAACCGGCTGCGGCCAGGCCTTCACCAGTTGCTGCAGCAGCCCGGCCAGTTGCTCGCCGTTGTCAGAAGTGTGCAGGCCGGTGTTGTAGTGCAGGTAGACGGGCGTATAGCCGAGCTCGTGCGCCAGCTGTTCGCCGTGGCCCTTGAAGCCGCCGGCCGCCGCGCTGTTCCATTGCAGGTCGTTCATGCACAGGCCGTGCACCACCACCAGCAGCTTGCCCGTCGCATCCAGCAAGCGCGCGGCCAGCACCTGCGCTTCCAGCAACAGCGGCTGGCCCTGATGGCGCAGGCGCATGGAAATCGCCAGCGGGTTGGCTGTCTCCGCCAGGCGATCGCCCAGCACGCCATTGAGCGCCGACAGCATGGCCTCGCGCTGGGGCGTCGAGGCCCGGGGCCCTGCTAGCGGCGCCGCGCGCGACAGCAAGGCATTGGCCGTGCCGCCGGCCAGCCGCGTCACACCCTTGATGCCGCCGTACACCAGGCCGGTGATGCCCAGCGGGCGCACGCCGCTGGCGCCCGGCATGCGATTGATGAATTTCGCGCCCAGCGGGCCGAAAGGCGCGGCGACGGCCTTGTAGATGTTGCCCTGCACGCTTTCGGCCAGGCCGGTGACACCCAGCGTGGCCTGCGTGGCAAGCTGCGCCAGCCCCTGGATGTCGGATACATGCAGCCAGGTGGGCAACAGGCCCGGCGAAAAAGGCCCTGGCGTTTCGGGCTGGTCGGGTGGGGTCATGCCCGATTGTGGAGGCAGAGCCGCATGCGCGCCAGCAGGTGTTGGGACGGCTCTGGAAGCGCCTGGCCCCGAGCCCTGGCCCTAATGCCGTAATTTGCCCGACTCTTCATGCGCGGTCTGCTCCGCGCAGTAGGCAAACAGGCCGTCCAGCTCGCTGGATTTATCGAACACGGCGTCGGCGCCCAGGTCCGCGGAGCGGCGGCGGATTTCCGGCGTGGCGTAATTGGTGAGCACCACGACCTTCTGGTAGGGCTCGCGGTTGCGGCAGCCCGCCAGCACGCCCAGGCCGTTGCCCTCTTTCAGGAAAAGGTCGACGATGGCCAGCTGCCACTCCCCGTTGTGCGCGCGCAGCCACCGGCTGGCCTCGGCCTGGGTGGCCCCATGGCCCGTGACCTGGACAGCGGCGATTTCCTGGAGCGCCTCGATCAGGTTCTCCAGGACGATCTGGTTGTCCTCGACGAGGTAAGTAATAAGTGCCATACGACCCACTTTAGGCCGCTGCGGGGCAGGCGCTGCCATCCGTTGGCCCGCCTCCAGGTAGGACAGTGCAGCACCGCCGGCCGCGCCATCTTTAAGACTGGAACAGCTTTAGAAGCGCTCGTGCGGTGCCAGATAGCGCCACTGCCCCACAGGCAGGTGCCCCAGGTTGACCTGGCCAATGCGCACGCGCTTGAGCCCCGTCACAAACAGCCCCACCTGCTCGCACATGCGGCGGATCTGGCGTTTTTTGCCTTCCTTGAGCACAAAACGCAGCTGTTCGGGGTTTTGCCACGACACCTTCGCGGGCCGCAACGCCTGGCCGTCCAGGYTCAGGCCGTGGTTCAGCAGGGCCAGTTTTTCGGGCGGGAACACCGACTGCACGTTGACGGTTTCCGGCCCATAGCTGACCCGTACCAGGTATTCCTTTTCGATGTCCGAGTCTTCGCCRATCAGCTGGCGCGCCACGCGCCCGTCCTGCGTCAACACCAGCAGGCCTATCGAGTCGATGTCCAGCCGGCCCGCCGGCGCCAGGCCGCGCAATTGTTCATGGCCCCAGCGCATGTGGCTGTTGCATTCGCGCCAGCGGTTTTGCGGCTGCACCAGCACCACGGCCGGCTCGTGCCCGTCCTCGGCCTGGCCGCTGACGTAGCCGACCGGCTTGTTGATCAGGATGGTGACCTGCATGCGCTGCTGTTGCTCGGCCTGGCGGTCGATCTCGATGCGCGCATCCACCGCCACCGGCTGGCCCATCACGGCGGGCGCGCCGTTCACGCGCACCCAGCCGCGCGCGATCCAGTCGTCGGCCTCGCGGCGCGAGCACAGGCCCAGCTCGGCCATGCGCTTGTTCAGCCGCACGGTGGGCGCGGGCGCGCCCGGTGCGGCGGCCGGGGCTTTGGGGATGCGGACGGCGGCGCCCGCGGGTTTGGGGCCTGGGCCGGGTTTGAGGGGGTCTTGCATGGGAGGGGTACTTGATGACGGGCCGGGTGACCGGCTGTTCAGGCTATTGTCCCACCCAGAGCCGGTAACCGACCCCGGTTTCGGTCAGCAGGTGTTGGGGCTGCGCCGGGTCCGCCTCAAGCTTCTGGCGCAAATGCCCCATATAGATGCGCAAATAGTGGTTTTGCTCCGCGTGCGACGGGCCCCAGACTTCGCGCAGCAGTTGCCGGTGCGTGAGCACCCGGCCGGCATGGCTGACCAGCACGTTGAGCAGCCGGTACTCGATGGGCGTCAGGTGCACTTCCGCGCCGCCGCGCCGCACCAGGCGCGCCTGGCGGTCCACCTCCACCTCGCCGAAGCGGAACACCGGTTCGTCGGGCGCGCCGTCGGCCCCGGCCCCGCGCGGGCGGCGCAGGTTGGCGCGCACCCGGGCCAGCAGCTCGCCCACACCGAAAGGCTTGGTCAGGTAGTCGTCGGCGCCGGCGTCCAGCGCGGCGATCTTGTCGGCCTCGGCGGCGCGCGCCGACAGCACCACGATGGGCACGGCCGACCAGCCGCGCACGTCGCGAATCAGTTCAAGCCCGTCGCCGTCGGGCAGGCCCAGGTCCAGCACCAGCAAATCGGGCTTGCGCGTGCCGGCTTCGGTCAGCCCGCGTTTGGCGGTGTCGGCCTCGAACACCTGCCAGCCCTCGGCCTCCAGCGCCGCGCGCACGAAGCGGCGTATCTGCGGCTCGTCTTCAATGACGACGGCAACGGGAGCGGGATGCGACATGGTGTGGTCAGGCGGTTTCGGGCAGGCCCTGGGGCGGCGTGCGCCGCGGCAGGGTGACGGTGAATTCTGCACCACCGCCCGCCGCTTGCGGAACGTTCGCGGCCGTGATCTGCCCGCGGTGCGCCTGCACCACCGCCTGGCAGATCGCCAGGCCCAGGCCCACACCCGGTGTAGCCGATTCGGCCTCGCCACGCGTGAATTTCTCGAACAACTCGTGCTCGCGGCCTTTGAGTGCGGCGGGCAGGCCGGGACCGTGGTCGCGCACAGTGAGCAACAGTGTGGTGTCCGTCACCTGGGCGCTCACTTCAATCGGCGGCTTGCCGTACTTCGCGGCGTTTTCCAGCAGGTTGACGAGCACGCGCTCCATCAGCACCGCATCAAACTCGACCAGCGGCAGGTCGGCGGGAAGCGCCGTCACCACGGTCCTGCCGGCCAGCGCATGCTGGGCCTGGCGTATCGCCGAGCCGACGATTTCCTCGACTGACTGCCAGTCACTGCGCAAGTTGACGGCGCCGCTTTGCAGCCGCGCCATGTCCAGCAAGTTGTTGACCAGCGCGCTCAGGTGGCGTGCCTCGCCGGCGATGGCGCGCGCCGCCTGCGCCTGTTCATCGCTGAGCGGCGGCGCCGTGCGCTGCAGCGAATCGGCCAGGCCGATCAGCGCGGTCAGCGGCGTACGCACGTCGTGCGAGATTGCCGCCAGCAGCATGTTGCGCAGTTTTT
The DNA here is from genome assembly GCF_056405595.1 of Polaromonas sp. P1_G1. Classification (NCBI taxonomy): domain Bacteria; kingdom Pseudomonadati; phylum Pseudomonadota; class Betaproteobacteria; order Burkholderiales; family Comamonadaceae; genus Polaromonas; species Polaromonas sp. P1_G1. Next base: position 30,779 of record NZ_JBFUBU010000002.1, on the reverse strand, counting down.
CGGACTCCATCTGCACCACCGCCTGCTGGGCCACGTCCACGTAATGCACACGCTCCAGCGCGATCGCCACCTGGCGCGCCAGCGTTTCCAGCTGCTGCACCTGCTCGGGAATCAGCAGCCAGCGCGCCTGCGCGGGCTTGACGGCCAGCACGCCGCGCACCCGCATGGGCGCCTTGAGCGGGAGGTAATGCCAGGCCTGGGCCGACAAGGTGGCGGTGGCCAGCCCGGCCGGCTGTTCATTGCGAAACACCCAGTCGGCCACGCTGGCGTCAAAGTCCTCGGGCGGCTTTTCGGGTGGCAGCAACTGGTCATGGCCGTCGGTCACCAGCACCAGCGCCTGGCCGCCGAAATTGCGCTGCGCGGCCGCCTCGCCGAGCTCGGTGACCTGCTCGCTCAGCAAAGCCGCCGACAAATCGCGCGTGAGCTCGAACAGCGACTGCGCGCGGCGCTCGCGGCTGGCCGCGATGCGCGCCTGGAAACGCAGGCCCGCCGTGAGCTGGCCGGTCAGCAGGCCCACCACCAGCATCACGCCGAACGTCACCAGGTATTGCACGTCGCTGACGGCGAAGGACAGGCGCGGCGCGACAAAGAAGTAATCAAAGGCCGCGACATTGAGGAAAGCCGCCAGCGCCGCCGGCCCGCGCCCGAACTTCAGCGCCACCAGCACCGTGGCCATCAGGAACACCATCACGATGTTGGCCAGGTCGAAATAAGCCAGCAGCGGCAGGGCCAGCAGCGTGACGGCCGCGCTACCCGCCGCGGCCCAGGCATAGCCGGGCAGCTTGCCTTGCCATGCCGCCGCGTCGTCCTCCTCGGCCGAACGCTGCACGGCGCGCGCCAGCCGCCGCGCGCTGTCGGCATGGCCCACCTCGACGATGTCCAGCGTGGGCGCCAGCATGGCCAGCCGGCGCGTCATGCTGGGGCCGGCCCACAGCGCGCGCCAGCCCGGCAGTTGCGGCCGTCCCACCACCAGCGTCGCGCAATTGAGCTGCTGCGCCTGCGTCACCAGTTCAGCGGCGGCATCGCTGCCCGTCAGCACTGCCGTGGCCGCGCCCAGTTCTTCGGCCAGCTGGATCACGGCCAGGATGCGGTCGCGCTCGGCGACCTCCAGCAGTTGCAGGCGCGGTGTTTCCACATACGCCGCATGCCAGCGCACATTGAGCTGGCCGGCCAGCCGCGCCGCCGTGCGCACCGTCTGCTCGGCGCCCGCCCGCGGGCCTATGCAAGCCAGGATCGCGCCTTCGGTGTTCCAGACCGGGGCGATGGATTTCTCGATGCGGTAGCTGCGCACGTCGTCTTCCACGTGCTCAGCCGTGCGCCGCAGGGCAATCTCGCGCAGCGCGATCAAATTGCCCTTGCGGAAAAAATTCTGCGCCGCGCGCTCGGCCTGCTGCGGCATGTAGACCTTGCCGGCCTTGAGCCGCGCCATCAGCTCGTCGGGCGTGACGTCGACCAGGATGATTTCATCGGCGCCGTCCAGCACCGTGTCCGGCACGGTTTCATGCACGCGTATGCCGGTGATCGCGCCCACCGTGCCGTTCAGGCTTTCCAGGTGCTGCACATTGACGGCCGACCAGACCTCGATGCCGGCCTCCAGCAGCTCGTGCACGTCCTGCCAGCGCTTGGCGTGTCGCGAGCCCTCCACATTGCTGTGCGCGAGTTCGTCGACCAGCAGCACCGCCGGCTTGCGCGCCAGCGCCGTGTCGAGGTCAAACTCTTTCAGCGTGCGGCCGCGGTAGGCCACCTCCTGCAAAGGCAGCTGTTCCAGTCCCGCCAGCAGCTCCATGGTTTCGCTTCGGCCATGGGTTTCGACCACGCCGACCAGCACGTCCCGCCCGGCCTTGCGCTCGCGCTGCGCGGCGCTGAGCATGGCGTAGGTCTTGCCCACGCCGGCGCTGGCGCCGAAGTAAATGCGCAAACGGCCGCGCCGCGCCTTTTCTTCCTCGCCGCGCAGGCGGTCCAGGAGTTCATCGGGGTCGGGGCGGGCGTCGGGGGAAATGGCCATGGATTTTTGGGAAGAGCCTCATGGTATCGGGCCTGGGCGTGGACTGCCCGGCCTAGCGCAGAGCCTCCAGCGCCAGGTTGAGCTGCAGCACATGGACCTGGGCCTCACCCAGAAAGGCCGGCCAGGGTTTCTCGGTGTGCTGTTCGACCAGGGCCTGAACCTTCTCCAGCGGCAAGCCACGCGCCTTTGCCACGCGGACTGCCTGGTAGCGCGYCGCGGCGGGGCTGATGTGCGGGTCCAGCCCGCTGGCCGAGGCCGTGACCAGGTCCACCGGCACCGCTGCGGTATTGCCGGGGTCGGCCGCACGCAAGGCCTCAATACGGCCCTTGACGGCATCAACCAGCGCGGGATTGAGCGGCCCCTGGTTGGCGCCGCTGGAAGCCGCGGCGTTGTAGGGCATGGGCCCGGTGGCGGAGGGGCGGCCCCAGAAATGGGCGGGATCGCTGAAGTTCTGGCCTATCAGCGCGGAGCCCACGGCCTTGCCGTCACGCACGAGCAGGCTTCCAGCGGCCTGCGACGGGAACAGCGACTGCGCGGCGCCCGTCACCACCAGCGGGTAGGCGACGCCGGTAGCCAGGGTCAGCACGGTGAACATCACGAGTGCGGGGCGAAGTATGGTTGTCATAAGGTTTCCTTTGGGTTCAGTTCGTGAGGTTCATCGCGACTAGGACGAGATCAATCGCCTTGATGCCGATAAAGGGCACGATCAGCCCACCCAGGCCGTAAATCAGCAGGTTGCGGCGCAGCAGTGCCGCCGCGCCAACGGGCCGGTACTTCACGCCCTTGAGCGCCAGAGGGATCAGGAACATGATGATCAGCGCGTTGAAGATCACCGCCGACAAAATCGCTGTCGAGGGGCTGCCCAGGCGCATCACATTGAGCGCGGCCAGCTGCGGGTAGGTGCTCACAAAAATCGCCGGGATGATGGCAAAGTACTTGGCCACGTCGTTGGCGATGGAGAAGGTGGTGAGCGAGCCGCGCGTCATCAGCAAGGCCTTGCCGGTCTCCACCACCTCCAGCAGCTTGGTCGGGTTGGAATCCAGGTCCACCATGTTGGCGGCTTCCTTGGCGGCCTGGGTGCCGCTGTTCATGGCCACCGCCACGTCGGCCTGGGCCAGGGCCGGCGCGTCGTTGGTGCCGTCTCCCATCATCGCCACCAGCCGGCCTTCGGCCTGGTACTGGCGTATCAGCTTGAGTTTGTCTTCAGGCGTGGCTTCGGCCAGGAAGTCGTCGACACCGGCTTCGGCGGCGATGGCGGCGGCCGTGAGCTTGTTGTCGCCGGTGATCATCACCGTCTTGATGCCCATGCGGCGCAGCTCGCCGAAACGCTCCTTGATGCCGGCCTTGACAATGTCCTTGAGCTCCACGATGCCCAGCACGGCATTGCCGTCGGCYACMGCCAGCGGCGTGCTGCCGCGGCGCGMCACTTCRTCKGCMSCGCGCAGCACCTCGGCCGGCACGTTGCCGCCCAGCGCCTCCACATGTTTGCGGATCGCATCKACCGCGCCCTTGCGCAGCTGGCGCACGCTGCCGTCGGGGCGCTGCACGTCGATGCCGCTCATGCGCGTCTGGGCGGTGAACGGAACCTCGTGGCTGTCACCCACCAAGGCTTCGCTGGCACCCAAACGCTGGGCCAGTGCGACGATGCTTCGGCCCTCAGGCGTTTCATCGGCCATGGAAGCCTGCATCGCGGCAGTGGCCAGTTTCGCACCGGTCACGCCGGGTGCCGGCAAAAAGGTAGCCGCCTGGCGGTTGCCGTGCGTGATGGTGCCGGTTTTGTCGAGCAGCAGCACGTCCACGTCGCCGGCGGCTTCTACTGCGCGGCCCGAGGTGGCGATGACATTAGCCTGCATCATGCGGCTCATGCCGGCCACGCCCACGGCCGACAGCAGGCCGCCTATCGTGGTCGGGATCAGGCAGACCAGCAGGGCCACCAGCGCGGTGATGCTGACCACGGTGCCCGCGCCCGCCGCGCCCACGCTGAACACCGAGAAGGGCAGCAGCGTCACCGTGACCACCAGGAACACGATGGTCAACGCCACCAGCAAAATCGTCAACGCGATTTCATTGGGCGTCTTCTGGCGCTTGGCGCCCTCGACCATGCTGATCATGCGGTCCAGGAAGGACTCGCCGGGGTTCACCACGATGCGCACCACCAGCCAGTCGGACAGCACGCGCGTGCCCCCAGTCACGGCCGAGAAGTCGCCGCCCGATTCACGCACCACAGGCGCCGATTCGCCGGTGATGGCGCTTTCGTCGACCGAGGCCACGCCTTCGATGACCTCGCCGTCCAGCGGGACCATGTCGCCGGCTTCGACGAACACCACCGCGCCCTTGCGCAGGTTCTCGGCTTGTTCAGGCAACCAGGCAGTGCCGTGGAAGACCTTGCTGTTGGTTTCCTTGAATTTTTTGGCCCAGGTGCTTTTTTTGAGGCTGCGCAGCGAGGCCGCCTGCGCCTTGCTGCGGCCCTCGGCCAGCGCCTCGGCAAAGTTGGCGAACAGCACGGTAAACCATAGCCAGACGGCCACCGCCAGAATAAAACCTGCTGGCGCCTCACCCTGACCCTGCAAGGCCTGCAGGCCCAGCAAGGTGGTGAATATGCTGCCGATGTAGACGACAAACATCACCGGGTTACGCCACTGCACGCGCGGGTTCAGCTTGGTGAACGAAGCGGCGATGGCGGGCTTGAGCAGCGCGGGATCCAGCAGCACAAATGGTTTTTGGGTAGTCATATCACTTCTCTTTCGCTGCGATTCAATGGGCTGGCCAGAGCATCAAATGCTCGACCACCGGGCCCAGTGCCAGGGCGGGTACGTAATTGAGCAGGCCCACCAGCAGCACGGTGCCTATCAGCAGCATCACGAACAGCGGGCCGTGCGTGGGCATGGTGCCGGCCGTGACGGGCAGGCGCTTCTTGGCGGCCAGTGCGCCGGCAATCGCCAGCACCGGCACGATGACACCGAAACGGCCCAGCGACATCACCAAACCCAGCAGCGTGTTGTAGAASGGCGTGTTGGCCGACAGGCCCGCRAAGGCGCTGCCGTTGTTRTTGSCGGCCGAMGTCAGCGCRTAMAGAATTTCAGARAACCCATGSGCGCCSGGGTTGGCAATRCCSGCCTTGCCGGCGCCTGCCAGCACCGCGACGGCCGTACCGGCCAGCACCAGGATGGGCGTGACCAGGATGGTGATCGAGACCAGCTTCATCTCGTGCGACTCGATCTTCTTGCCCAGGTATTCCGGTGTGCGGCCAATCATCAGGCCGGCGATGAACACCGCCAGGATGGCGAAGACCAGCATGCCRTAGAGGCCGGTGCCCACACCGCCGAACACCACCTCGCCGAGTTGCATCATCACCATGGGCACCATGCCCCCCAGCGGCGTGAAGGAGTCGTGCATGGCATTGACCGCACCGCATGACGCCGCCGTGGTGATCACCGCGAACAGGCTGGAGGCATTGATGCCGAAGCGGGTTTCCTTGCCTTCCATATTGCCGCCGGCCTGCAGCGCGCTGGCCGCCTGGTCCACACCCAGGGGGGGCAGCGAGGGGTTGCCGGCCTGTTCGGCCGGCGTGATGGCCACAACGGCAAGCACAAACAGCAGCGTCATCGCAGCCAGCACAGCCCAGCCCTGGCGGGTGTCGCCCACCGCGCGGCCGAAAGCAAAGCACAACGCCGCAGGAATCAGGAAGATGGACAGCATCTGGAAGAAGTCGCTCAGCGCCGTCGGGTTCTCATAAGGGTGGGCCGAGTTGGCGTTAAAGAAGCCGCCGCCGTTGGTGCCCAGCATCTTGATAGCCTCCTGCGAGGCGACCGGGCCCATGGCCAGGGTCTGCGTGCCGGTCTTGGCGTCTTCCATCACGGGATTCCCCTTGTCGTCTTTGAGGGCCTGGCCGTCGGCGCCGGTTTTGGGCATCTGGTACGACGTGGTCTCCAGCGTCGCCACCTCCTTGTAGCCGTCAAAGTTCTGGATCACGCCCTGCCCCACCAGAAAAATCGCGAACACCAGCGACAGCGGCAACAGCAGCCAGGCCGTGATGCGCGTGACGTCCACCCAGAAGTTGCCGATGGCGCCCGTGGCCCGTGCGGCAAAACCTCGGAACAGCGCGAACACCACCGCGATGCCGGTGGCGGCGGAGAAAAAGTTCTGCACCGCCAGCACCAGCATCTGCGTGAGGTAACTCATGGTCGACTCGCCGGCATAGCCCTGCCAGTTGGTGTTGGAGACAAAGCTGATGGCGGTGTTGAAGGCCGAGTCGGGCGACACGGCGGCCATGCCGGCTGGGTTCAGCGGCAGCCACACCTGCAGGCGCTGCAAGGCATAAACGGCCAGCACGCCCAGCGCATTGAAGGCCAGCAAGGCCAGCGCGTACTGCGACCATTTCATGCTCGTATCGGCCGAGGTGCCGGCCAGGCGGTACAGCGGCGCTTCCGCCTTGTGCATCCAGTTGGGAAGGCTGCCGGAATAAATGCGGGCCAGCCAGATACCCAGCGGCCAGGCGGTGACAAGCAGAGCCCCCAAAAAGAGGGCTAGCAGGCCCCAGGACGAGTGGCTCATCAAAACTCCTCGGCGCAGATCAGCGCATACACGAGGTAGGTGAGCAGCACGATGGCGCAGACGCCGCCGAAGCCGTACAAGACGTCGAGGGGGATCATGAACGGCCCCCTTCGGATTTTTCGAGCCTCTGGAAGCCCCAGACCAGCAAGACCATCACACCCCACAGGGCGGCGGCACCAAGAATAAACGCGAGATCCATGATCTTCTCCAGGCAATAGCGATGGAAGAAGTTTCGGATCCGGCGTGTAAAAACGGGGATGAAAGACCGGCGGCCGGTATAAAGAAAGCGTAAAAACCGGCCTTGAACCAATGCCTGCGCGTAAGGCCTTAGCCCGCAAGCCAGCGTATCGCGCTGCCAACCACCATATAAAGGCCTATGGCCAGCAAGCCCGCAAAGAACAGCCGCTTGAAGTTTTTCTCATTCAGCCGGCCGCGCAGCATCTGGCCCGCCGCCATCCCCAGCAATGCCGCAGGCAAGGCCACCAGCCAGCTCCAGCCGCCGGGCAAGGCCGCGGCCGAAAATGAGCCTTCGAGCGCCAGGCGCGCAAAGAGCGCGATGGTGGAAACGGTGAAGGACAACCCCAGCGCCTGCACCAGCTCGTCTTTCCTCAGCGACAGGGCCTGCAGGTAAGGCACCGCCGGAAAGACAAAAACGCCCGTGGCCGCCGTGATGGCGCCGGTGATGAGTCCCGTGACGCCGGAACAAAGCGCCTCGCCGCGGCGGGGCACAGCCAGCGGAGCGGCCGCCAGCCCCAGCACGGCATAGGCCATCAATGCCGCCCCAAGGCCCGCCGAGGCCACATTGGCATCGAGGGTGACGAGGCTCACGGGCATCCACAACGTGCCGGCCGCCACGCCCAGTTGCAAAGGCCAGAGCCGCCTGACCAGCCGGCCCAGCGCGGCGCCGTCCCACATCTGCCAGGCATTCGTCAGAAACGAAGGCAGGATCAAAATCACCGCTGCCTGCGCGGGCGGCATCACGCCGGCCAGCAGGCCCATGGACAGCGTCGGCAGGCCCAGGCCGACCACGCCCTTGACCAGGCCGGCCAGCAGGAATACCGCGGCAACCACACCCATCAAAAGGGTTTCATGCCCCGAGCCCGTGAGATTGTTTATCCAGTTCATGCAGCCGATTCTGCGCAGCGACGCGTTCACGCTCAAGCGGTAACATGCGCTGGCAGCCTTCGCCATTGCCGAAGGCTGAGACCACACCGCCACCCATGCCCGCCACCCTCCGATTTGACCTCGTCGACCTGCGGCTCTTCCTGCACGTCATCGACACCGGCAGCATCACGGCCGGCAGCAAGCTTTCGCACCTCGCGCTGGCCTCGGCCAGCGCGCGTATTCGCGGCATGGAGGACGCTCTGGGCGTTCCGCTGCTGGAGCGCCTGCGCGCCGGCGTCAAACCGACCAAAGCCGGCCTGGCCGTGGCCCACCATGCGCGGCTGGTGTTGCAGCAGATAGAGCGCATGCACGGCGAGATAGCCGACTACGCTGGCGGCCTGGCGGGCCGGGTGCGCCTGCTGTCCAACACCGCCGCCATCACCGACTACCTGCCGCAGGCGCTGGCGGACTTCCTCAACACCCATCCGGCCATCGACGTCGACCTCGAAGAGCGACCCAGCCACGTGATCGTGTCGCAGCTGCTGGACCAGGTGGCCGACCTCGGCATCGTGGCCGACTCCGCCGATATTTCCAGCCTGGAGTCCCGGCCCTTCCGCCGCGACCAGCTGGTGCTGGTGGTCCCGCAAGGCAGCGGCTTCGGCCGCCTGCGACAGATTTCGTTCGCGCAAGCGCTGGCCCATGACTTCGTCGGCCTGGGCGAGGACAGCGCGCTGCAGCAGCACCTGGCCCTGCAGGCCGGGCGCCTGGGGCTGCGTATGCGCACGCGCATACGGCTGCGCAGTTTTGACGCCGTCTGCCGCATGGTGGAGGCCGGTGTCGGCGTGGCCGTGGTGCCGGCTGTCGCGGCCGAACGCCATGCGGGTGCGGGCAAGCTGCGCCTGCTCAAGCTGTCCGACAGCTGGGCCGACCGCCAGCTGTTGATCTGCGCGCGCCGCTTTGAGCAACTGTCGGTGCCGGCCATCAAGCTGGTGGAGGCGCTGTGCGCGCCTGCCCCCGCAGCCGCCGCCAAAAAAAACAAAGCGATAAAGTCATGCACATGAACGCACAAACCGATCCCCACGCCATCACCAGCCTGCCGCAACTGGAGGCGCTGTTCGGCGCCGTCGGTGACGCCTCCCTCAAAAAAGAGGTGGACTATCTGCACCCAGCCTACCAGGCGCTGATCCAGGCCTCGCCTTTCGCGGTGCTGGCCACTGCCGGGCCCGGTGGCCTGGACGCCTCGCCGCGCGGAGACCCGCCGGGTTTTGTCGCAATCCAGGATGACAAAACCCTGCTGCTGCCGGAGCGCCGCGGCAACAACCGCATCGACAGCCTGCGCAACCTGCTGGTCGATCCGCGCGTGGCGCTGCTGTTCCTGGTTCCCGGCGCGGGCGAAACACTGCGCGTGAACGGCCGGGCCACCATCACGACCGCACCCGACCTGCTGCAACGCTTTGCCATGGAAGGAAAGCCGCCGCATTGCGTCGTCGTGATCCATGTCGAGTCGGTGTTCTTCCAGTGCGCGCGAGCCATCCAGCGCTCAAAGCTCTGGCAGGCCGTGCCGCAAGGCCGGCCCGACGTGCCCACGCCCGGCGCCATGCTGCAGGCGCTGACGTCGGCGGCCATCGACGGCGACAAATACGACCGCGAACTCCCCGCGCGGCAGAAATCGACGCTGTATTGATGCCACATTCCGCTCCAGACATCCTGGCCCGTTCCTGGGAACGCTGCGCGAATGCCGTGACAGCCCGGACTATCGCCGGCAGCGTGTTTGACGAGCTGGTCGCGCGCTACTCGGAGCCCCATCGCAAGTACCACACGCTGCAGCACCTTGCGGAATGCCTCGCGCATTTCGAAGCTGTGCGCCACCTGGCTGAACACCCCGGTGAGGTTGAGATCGCGCTCTGGTTCCATGACGGGATCTACGACACCCATCGCCACGACAACGAACGGAAAAGCGCCGACTGGGCGTGCGAAGTGCTGGAAGGCCACGGCGCGCTGCCCGCCATCGTGCAGCGGGTGGACGAGCTGATCATGGCCACCTGCCACAGCGCACTGCCGGTGTCGCCCGATGCGAAGCTGCTGGTGGACGTGGACCTGTCCATCCTGGGCGCCTTGCCGCCCCGCTTTGCCGAGTACGAAGAACAAATACGGCAGGAATACGCTTTCGTTCCCGCAGAGATATTCCGCCAGAAGCGCGGGGAGATCCTTTGCGCCTTCCTGGGCCGGCCCTTTATCTACAGCACGCCGCATTTCCGGGCCGCGCTGGAAGCGCGCGCCCGCGACAACCTGCGCCAGGCCATCGCCGGTATCACCGGCTAGGGCCTGTGCGGGGAGCCAAATCCTCACCCTCGCCCGCGAACACACTGGAGCGCAGCGCCTCCAGGTCCAGCACGCGCAGGCCGCCGTATTCGATGCGGATAAAGCCCTGGGCCTGCAAGGCGTTGAGCGCTTCGTTCACGCGCTGGCGTGACAGGCCGACCAGGTAAGCCAGTTCCTGCTGCGTGATGCGCAGGATTTCGCCCACGCCCGGGTAGAGCACCGGGTTGAACAGCGAGGCCAGGCTGCGCGCCACGCGGATGTCGGGGTTGTTCATGCGGTCGATTTCGCGCGCGGCGATGAACTGGCCCAGGCGCTCGTTGAGCTGGTTCATTACAAAGCGGTTAAAGCCGATGGAATGGTCCAGCAGCCAGTGAAAGGTTTCCACCGGCAGCCCGGCCACCACGCTTTTGCGCAAGGCCTGGATGTTGTAGCGGTAGGGCTCGCGCTTGAGCGCCGTGCCTTCACCGAACCAGCCGCCGGGCGGCACGCCGGTAAAGGTCATGGTCATGCCTTGCTCGTTGTCGCTGCTCATCTTGAGCAAGCCCTCCACCACGCCGAACCAGTAGGTCACCGGCTTGCCGACACGGCACACATAGTCGCCCGGCGCGGCGTCGCCCACCTGCAGCCCCGCCAACGCGCGCGCGCGTTCATCCGGCAGCAGCAAAGGCAGCCAGGGAATGCCGCGCAATTCGTCCGGCGTGGGCGTCCTGCGGCGTTGGTGAAGGGGTGACTCAGTGGCCATGCTCGCAATGTTCAAGCAGAAACAGGGGTGGCGGATCAGGGAAAGTCCGGGGCGGGCGCAACCCTTGGATTGTCGTCGCGCAGACAGTTGACCTGCTTTCCAAAGCATAGCATCGGCCCCGCGGAGACAAGCCACCAAGAGCCTGGAACAAGCCCGCCACGAGCCCACAACGACCAGGAGACACCCCCATGACAGCCCCTTCCATCCCTTTCATCACCTCGAAAATCGATTCGCCGCCGGCCCGTGCCCGCCTGACGCGCCGCCGCATGCTGGGCGCACTCGCCGCCGTACCGGCCGCGCTCTACGGCCCGGCGCGCGCGCAGGACAACAGCGGCCCGGTGCGCATCGCGCAATCCATCGCGCTGAGCGGGCCGCTGGGTGAGCTGGGCCAGGCCATGCACCAGGGGGCCAAGGCCTGCTTTGCCGGCATCAATGCCAAAGGCGGCGTGAACGGCCGGCCCATCGAGCTCACGGTGGCCGACGACGGCTACGACGTCAAGCGCGCGCTCGGCAACGTGAAAGGCTTTATCGACGACAAAAGCAATTTCGCGCTCTTCAACTGCATGGGCACGCCCATGATCGAGGCCATGCTGCCGCAGGTGATGGAGTCGGGCATGCCCTTCTTCGCGCCCTTCTCGGGCGCGCTGTCGGCGCGGCCGGCCAACGCGCGCAACGTGTTCAACATACGCGCGAGTTACGCCGACGAAGCCGAGCAACTGGTGCAGCACCTGGCGACCATAGGCATACGGCGCATCGCCATCGCCTACCAGAACAACTCCTTCGGCAAGGAGGTCTTCGACGCCACCCAGCGGTCCATGGCCAAACACAAGCTGGAAGCGACGGCCATCGTCACCGTGGAAAACAACGCTTCGGATGCCGGCGCGGCGGCGGTCAAAATCGCGGCGTCCAGCCCGGAAGCCGTGCTGGTGGGCCTGGCCGGCAAACCGACCATCGAGTTCGTGAAAGCGATACGCGCACAGCGCAAGGGGCTGTCGCTTTACGCGCTGTCCATCATGGGCGCGGCCGCCACGCTCAAGGCCATGGGCGAGGACGCCACCGGCATCGCGGTGTCGCAGGTAGTGCCGCTGCCGGGCAACACCGTGGTGCCCATGGTGCGCGAATTCCAGCAGGCCTGGAAGGCCGCCGGCGTCGCGCTGGAGCCTTCGCACCTGGCGCTGGAGGGCTACATCAATGCCCGCGTGTTCGCCGAAGCGCTGCGCCGCGCGGGCAAGAACCCGACGCGCGCCACCTTCATCGACAGCACCTGGAACTTGAAGCGCTACGACCTGGGTGGCTTCGAGGTCAGCTTCAGCGATTCGGCCCGCAATGCCTCGCGTTTTGTGGAACTGACCATGGTTTCGCGCGACGGGCGCTTTATCCGATAAACCGGGCGGACCCCGGGCACACCCCAGTAGGACTTACCCGGAAATTGTCGTCGCAATGACACCATAGCGTCAAAGCCGGTCCTACTATTCGACCCATACCCGCGGTTTTCACCGAAAAAGCCGCACCAGAACGGAGACAAGAAAGCGAATGCAGACCACGTTCCCACGATTGCTGCTCAAACATGCGGCCGAGCGCCCCGGCGCCGCCGCCATGCGCGAAAAAGAGTACGGCATCTGGCAGGCGCACAGCTGGGCCGGCATGGCGCTGCTGGTCGAGCACATCGCCTGCGGCCTGCACCAGCTGGGCCTGCGGCGCGGCGAGCACATGGTCATCATCGGCGCCAACCGGCCGCGCCTGTACGCCACCATGCTGGCCGCCCAGGCGCTGGGCGCCATTCCGATTCCGCTCTACCAGGACGCCGTGGGCGCCGAATGCATCTTCCCCATCAACAATGCCGACGTGCGCTTCGCGCTGGTGGAAGACCAGGAGCAGGTCGACAAGCTGCTCGAGATTCGCGGCCAGTGCCCGCAGCTGGACCAGATCGTTTATGACGACCCGCGCGGCCTGCGCAACTATGCCGAGGCCGGCTTGCAGTCGCTCGATGCGCTGCTGGACACGGGCCGCGGCTTTTCCGCTGGCCAGCCGGATTTCTTCAGGGCCGAAGTCGAAAAAGCCCTGCCGGACGACGTGGCCGCGATGTTCTTCACGTCGGGCACCACGGGCAATCCCAAGGGCGTGGTCCACACGCACAACACCTTGCTGGACCGCGCCAAGGCCGGCGCTGATTTCGACAAACTCACCTCCGGCGAGGAAGTGCTGGCCTACCTGCCACCCGCGTGGGTCGGCCAGAATATCTTCAGCTATGCGCAGTGGCTGGCCTGCGGCTACGTGGTCAACTGCCCCGAGAGCGCCAGCACGGTGACCATAGACCTGAAAGAAGTCGGCCCGACCTATTACTTTGCGCCACCGCGGATTTTCGAAAGCCTGCTGACCACCGTGATGATCCGCATGGAAGACGCGGGCCGCATCAAGCGCGGCATGTTCAACTATTTCATGGAGGTGGCCAAACGCGCCGGCCCGGCGCTGATGGACGGCAAGCCTGTAGTCGGCATGGACCGCTTGCTGTATGCGCTGGGCAGCGTGATGGTCTATGGCCCGCTGCGCAACACCCTGGGTTTTTCGCGCGTGCGCGTGGCGTATACCGCCGGCGAGGCCATAGGTCCCGACCTTTTCACCTTTTACCGCTCCATCGGCATCAACCTCAAACAGCTGTATGGCTCGACAGAGACCGCCGTGTTTGTCTGTCTGCAGCCGGACAACGAGGCGCGCGCCGATACGGTAGGGGTGCCGATCAGCGGCGTGCAGATCAAGGTGGCCGACAACGGGGAGATCCTCGTCAAGTCGGCCGGGCTGCTCAAGGAATACTACAAAAATCCCACGGCCACCGCCGAGGTGCTGAGCGCCGACGGCTGGTACCACACCAGCGACGCGGGCTTTATCGACGCCGGCGGCCACCTCAAGATCATCGACCGCGTGAAAGACGTGGGCCGCATCAAGGGCGGCGCCAACGACGGCGCGATGTTCGCCCCCAAATACGTGGAGAACAAGCTCAAGTTCTTCCCGCACATCAAGGAAGTCGTGGCCTACGGCGACGGCCGCGACCAGGTCTGCGTGATGCTCAACATCGACTTCGACGCCGTCGGCAACTGGGCTGAGCGCCGCAACCTGCCTTATGCCGGCTACACCGACCTGGCGCAAAAGCCCGAGGTCTACCAGCTCATCAAGGAATGCGTCGAGAAAGTCAACGCCGACCTCAGCGTGGACGCCCTGCTGGCCGGCTCGCAGATCAGCCGCTTCCTGGTGCTGCACAAGGAACTGGACGCCGACGACGGCGAACTCACCCGGACCAACAAGGTGCGGCGCGGCTTTATCGCCGAAAAATACCAGCCACTGATCGACGCGCTCTACGGCGGCAAAACCGAACAGTTCATCGAAACCGTCGTGAAATTCGAGGACGGCCGCAGCGGCAGCGTGAGCGCGACGCTGAAGATCAGCGACGCCCAGACTTTTGCCCCCGTGAAGGCCGCAGCATGAGCAAGAAGATCGGCGACGTCATCCTCGACGTCAAGAACATCACCCTGAACTTCGGCGGCGTCAAGGCCCTGTCGGACATCTCGTTCAATGTCAAAGAGCATGAGATCCGCGCCATCATCGGCCCCAACGGCGCCGGCAAAAGCTCCATGCTCAACTGCATCAACGGCGTCTATGCGCCGCAGCAGGGCTCCATCACCTTCCGCGGCCAGACCTTCAAGCACATGAACAGCCACCAGGTGGCCGTGATGGGCGTGGCGCGCACCTTCCAGAACCTGGCGCTGTTCAAGGGCATGAGYGTGCTSGACAACATCATGTCSGGCCGCAACCTGAAGATCAAAAGCAACMTSCTGCTGCAGGCMCTGCGCATWGGCCCGGCCGAAAAAGAAGAAATCATGCACCGCGAGGCGGTCGAAAAAATCATCGACTTCCTGGAAATCCAGGCCTACCGCAAGACGCCCGTCGGCCAGCTCCCCTACGGCCTGCAAAAACGCGTCGACCTGGGCCGTGCGCTGGCCATGGAGCCGCAGGTGCTGCTGCTCGACGAACCCATGGCCGGCATGAACGTCGAGGAAAAGCAGGACATGTGCCGCTTTGTGCTCGACGTSAACGACGAGTTCGGCACCACCGTCGTGCTGATCGAACACGACATGGGCGTGGTGATGGACATCTCCGACCGCGTCGTGGTGCTCGACTACGGCAAAAAAATCGGCGACGGCACCCCCGACGAAGTACGCAACAACGAAGACGTGATCCGGGCCTACCTGGGCACCAGCCACTGACATGGACGAGAACACCAAGATGAAATCACAGCGCTCCCGGCAACCCACGATGTCCCCATCCAGCGAAGGGAGCCAGTGATGGGTTCGTTCCTCGAAACTATCATCGGCGGCCTGATGTCGGGCATGCTGTATTCGCTGGTCGCGCTGGGCTTTGTGCTGATCTACAAGGCCTCGGGCGTCTTCAACTTCGCGCAGGGCGCGATGGTGCTGTTCGCGGCGCTGGCCATGGCCCGCTTCTCCGAATGGATTCCGCAATGGACCGGCCTGGACAGCAAGTTCATCAACAACGCACTGGCCTTCATGGCGGCACTGGCCATCATGGTGGTGGTCGCCTGGCTGATCGAGAAACTGGTGCTCGGGAAGCTGGTGAACCAGGAAGGCGTTGCGCTGCTGATGGCAACCCTGGGCATTTCCTATTTCCTGGACGGCTTCGGCCAGACCATCTTCGGCTCCAGCATCTACAAGATCGACGTGGGCATGCCCAAGGACCCGATGTTCCTGCTGGAAGGCGTCTTCCAGGGCGGCCTGCTGGTGAACCAGGAAGACCTGGTCGCCGCGCTGATCGCCACCGCCCTGGTGGCCGCACTGGCCGCCTTCTTCCAGTACACCAGCACCGGCCGCGCGCTGCGCGCCGTGGCGGACGACCACCAGGCCGCCCAGTCCATCGGCATTCCGCTGAACCGCATCTGGGTCATCGTCTGGAGCGTCGCGGGTTTTGTGGCCCTGGTGTCCGGTGTGATCTGGGGCAGCAAGCTGGGCGTGCAGTTTTCTCTGTCGGTGCTGGCGCTCAAGGCGCTGCCGCTGGTGATCCTGGGCGGCCTGACTTCGGTGCCGGGCGCGATTGTCGGAGGCCTGATCCTCGGTGTTGGCGAAAAGCTGGCCGAGGTGTTTATCGGCCCTTACGTCGGCGGCGGCATCGAAATCTGGTTCGCCTATGTGTTGGCTTTGTGCGTCCTGCTGGTGCGACCTCAAGGGTTGTTCGGCGAAAAAATCATCGATCGCGTCTAGACATGAAGCCCCCACGCTTGTCACTTCGTGTACTGCGCTGCCCCCCGAGGGGGCCGCTGCGCCTGCGGCCCGGCAAAGCCGGTTCCGCGGCCCCTGCTGAGCGCAGCAAAGCCCAGCGCACAACTTCTTTTATTGCGATCTAACGGCGGCTCACCTTTATGTTCTACAGAGAAAACGGCCAGTTCAAAACCAGCTACCGATCCGACCAGCAGATCTTCCCCATCCTGCAGGACCGCATCGCCATTGGCCTGCTGCTGGCCTTTGCCTTTATCGCCGTCCCGCTGCTGGCCAGCGACTACCTGTTCCGCGCCATCCTGATTCCCTTCCTGATCTTTTCTCTGGCGGCGGTCGGGGTGAACATCCTCGTGGGTTACTGCGGGCAGATCTCGCTGGGCTCAGGCGCCTTCATGGCGGTGGGTGCTTACGGTGCCTACAACTTCTTTGTGCGCATTCCCGGCATGCCGCTGATCCCGGCGCTGATCCTGGGCGGGCTCTGCGCCATGCTCTTCGGCATTTTGTTCGGCCTGCCCAGCCTGCGCGTCAAGGGCCTGTACCTGGCGGTGACCACGCTGGCCGCGCAGTTCTTTAGCGACTGGATGTTTTTGCGCATCAAGTGGTTCACCATGGACACGCCTTCGGGCTCGGTGTCGGTGTCCAACCTGCAGGTCTTCGGCCTGCCCATCGAAAGCGCATTGAGCAAATACCTGTTCTGCCTGGCCATCGTGGTGGTGATCACCCTGCTGGCCAAAAACCTGGTGCGCAGCGCCATCGGCCGCGAGTGGATGGCCATCCGCGACATGGACGTGGCCGCCGCGGTGATCGGCATACGCCCGATGTACGCCAAGCTCAGCGCCTTCGCGGTGAGCTCTTTCATCATCGGCATCGCCGGCGGCCTGTGGGCCTTCATCTACCTGGGCGCCTGGGAGCCGGCGGCCTTCTCGGTCGACTACTCCTTCCGCCTGCTGTTCATGGTGATCATCGGCGGCATGGGCGCCATCATGGGCAGCTTCTTYGGCGCGGCCTTCATCGTGGTGCTGCCCATCGTGCTGAGCCAGCTGCTGCCGGTGCTGGCCGGCTGGCTGGGCATCTCGATTTCCACGGCGGGTGTCTCGCACGCCGAGTTGATGATTTTCGGCGGGCTGATTGTGTGGTTTTTGATTGTCGAGCCGCACGGGCTGGCCAAGCTGTGGGCGGTGGGCAAACAAAAGCTACGGCTGTGGCCCTTCCCTCATTGAGGCCGCCGGCGCCACCACTCATAGGGTTAAGGATTACTCGAAATCACCGATGCGGTGTCGGTCATTCAATCGTTTACTGAGGTGCCAGGTTTTAAGTGCAAGGTTTTGAGTTCCAGGTTTTCGCGGTGTTATTCAATATTTCCAGGAGACAACAATGAAGATTCGTAAATTGATGTTGGCAGTGGCCATCCTCGCCACCGGCGCCTCGTCCTTGGTGGCGACCGGCGCCTATGCGCAGGCGAAGGAGCAGTTCTTCCCGGTGCTGTCCTACCGCACCGGGCCTTACGCGCCCAACGGCGTGCCCTGGGCCAACGGTTATGTGGACTACCTCAAGCTGGTCAACGCGCGCGGCGGCATCAACGGCGTGAAGATCTCGTTCGAAGAGTGCGAAACCGGCTACGACACCGCGCGCAGCGTCGAATGCTACGAACGCCTCAAGGGCAAGAACGGCGGCGCCACGCTGGTGCAGCCGCTGTCCACGGGCGCCACCTTCGCCATCACCGAAAAAGCCCCCGTCGACAAAATCCCCGTGGTGACCGTGGGCTATGGCCGCAGCGAGAGCGCCGACGGCTCCATCTTCAAGTGGAACTTCCCCATCGCCGGCACCTACTGGGTCGCCGCCGACGCCATCCTCCAGGCCATCGCCAAGAAGGAAGGCGGTTTCGACAAGCTCAAGGGCAAGCGCGTAGCACTGGTCTACCACGACTCACCGTTCGGCAAGGAGCCGATTCCGCTGATGCAGGAGCGCGCCGCCATGCACGGTTTCACCCTGCAGCTGCTGCCCGTCACCGCGCCCGGCGTCGAGCAGAAAGCCACCTGGCTGCAGATCCGCCAGTCGCGCCCCGACTACGTCGCGCTGTGGGGCTGGGGCATCATGAACACCACGGCCATCAAGGAAGCGCAGGCCACCGGCTACCCGCGCGAGAAGATGTACGGCGTGTGGTGGGCCGGTGCCGAGCCTGACGTGAAGGACGTGGCCGACGGCGCCAAGGGCTACAACGCCGTGACCATGCAGCACGGCGCCGAGCCGAACTCCAAACTCGCCAAAGACATGCTGACCCTGGTGCACGGCAAGGGCCAGGGCACGGGWCCCAAGGAAGAAGTCGGCCAGGTGCTCTACATGCGCGGCGCCATGAGCGCCATGCTGGGCGTGGAAGGCCTGCGCGCCGCGCAGGACCGCTTCGGCAAAGGAAAAATCATGACCGGCGAGCAGGTCCGCTGGGGCCTGGAAAACCTGAACCTGACCCAGGCCAAACTGGATGCGCTGGGCTTTGCCGGCGTGATGCGGCCCATCAGCACCTCCTGCACCGACCACATGGGTTCGGCATGGGCGCGCATCCACACCTGGGACGGCAAGGAATGGAAGTTCACTTCCGACTGGCTGCAGGCCGATGAGCAGGTGATCAAGCCCCTGGTCAAGTCCACCGCCGCCAAGTACGCCGCCGAGAAAAAGCTGACGGCGCGCACGCCGGCCGACTGCCAGTCTTGAGCGGCGTAGCCGCTCTGACTGGCTTTGCCAGTACTGACGGCACCCACCCCAACCCCTCCCGCCAGGCGGGAGGGGCGCGGCTCTCGCGAGCCGCCAGCCTTGAGGGCTGCCAGCAAGGCGATCAGCCCTCAAGATTGGTCAGGAAAAAATATGGACACACCTAACATCGTTCTCAACGTCAACGGCATCGAGGTCATCTACAACCACGTGATCCTGGTGCTCAAGGGCGTCTCGCTGCAGGTCCCGCAGGGCCGCATCGTGGCCATCCTGGGCGGCAACGGCGCGGGCAAGACCACCACGCTGCGCGCCATCTCCAACCTGCTCAAGGGCGAGCGCGGCGAAGTCACCAAGGGTTCCATCGAGCTGCGCGGCGAGCGCATCGAGAACCTCTCACCGGCCGACCTGGTGCAGCGCGGCGTGGTGCAGGTCATGGAAGGGCGGCACTGCTTCGCCCACCTGACCATCGAAGAAAACCTGCTGACCGGCGCCTACACGCGCAGCAGCAAGGCCGAAGTGGCCGCCAACCTCGAGAAGGTCTACAACTACTTTCCTCGCCTGAAAACCCGGCGCACCTCGCAGGCGGCCTATACCTCGGGCGGCGAGCAGCAGATGTGCGCCATCGGCCGCGCGCTCATGGCCAGCCCGTCCATGGTGCTGCTCGACGAGCCCTCCATGGGCCTGGCGCCGCAGATCGTCGAGGAGGTCTTCAACATCGTGAAAGACCTGAACCAGAAGGAGCAGGTCACCTTCCTGCTGGCCGAGCAGAACACCAACATGGCGCTCAAGTACGCCGACTACGGCTACATCATGGAAAGCGGGCGCGTGGTGATGGACGGCGCGGCGAGCGACCTGGCCAACAACGAGGACGTGAAAGAGTTTTACCTGGGCGTGGGCGGCGGCGAGCGCAAGAGTTTTAAAGATGTCAAAAGCTACAAACGCCGCAAGCGTTGGCTGGCTTGACATGGCCCCCACGCTTTTCACTTCGTGTAATGCGCTGCCCCCCGAGGGGGCCGCTGCGCCTGCGGCCCGGCAAAGCCGGTTCCGCGGCCCCTGCTGGCTTCAGATCTCCACTTGTGATTTGAATGCACTGGGGCATTGACAGGATTTGGACGATATCGAATGACAACACATTACGACACCCTGGAACACCGGCCGCATGCCAGCCGCGAGGCGGCCCAGCTGGCGGCGCTGCCGCAGCAGATCGCGCATGCGCAATCGCACGCGCCGGCTTTTGCCGGCATCCTGAAGGGCGTGAACGGTGCGGCGGTCAGCTCGCGCGCCGCGCTGGCGCGCCTGCCCGTCACGCGCAAATATGAACTGCTGGCGCTTCAACAGGCCGCGCGCGAGGCGGGCGGCGATCCCTTCGGCGGCTTCAGCGCGCTGCGCTACGGCGCCGCGATGCCGCGCGTGTTCGCCAGCCCCGGCACGATTTATGAACCCGACAGCACGCGCAAGGACTACTGGCGCATGGCGCGCGCGCTGCACGCCGCCGGTTTCAGGCCCGGGCAGCTGGTGCACAACTGCTTCAGCTACCACTTCGTGCCCGCCGGCACCATGATGGAAAGCGGCGCCCATGCGCTGGGCTGCACCGTGTTTCCGGGCGGCACCGGGCAGACCGAGCAGCAGGTGCAGGCCATGGCCGAGCTCAAGCCCGCCGGTTATGTCGGCACGCCCAGCTTCCTCAAAATCATTGTCGACAAGGCCGCCGAGATGAAGGTGGGGCTGCCCAGCGTGACGCGCGCCATGGTCTCGGGCGAGGCCTGCCCGCCCAGCCTGCGCGACTGGTTCAGCGAGCGCGGCATCGCCGCCTACCAGTGCTATGCCTCGGCCGACCTGGGGCTGATCGCCTATGAAACCGAAGCCCGCGAAGGCCTGGTGCTGGACGAAGGCGTGATCGTGGAAATCGTGCGCCCCGGCACCGGCGACCCGGTCGCCGAAGGCGAGGTCGGCGAGCTGGTGGTCACCACGCTGAACCCCGACTACCCTCTGATCCGCTTCGGCACCGGCGACCTCTCGGCCGTGCTGCCGGGCCACTGCCCGACCGGCCGCACCAACACGCGCATTAAGGGTTGGATGGGCCGGGCCGACCAGACCGTCAAGGTGCGCGGCATGTTTGTGCACCCGGGCCAGGTCGCCGACATCGCGAAACGTTTTCCTGAAGTGCTCAAGGCCAGGCTGGTGGTCAGCGGCGAAATGGCCAACGACAGCATGCACTTCCAGGCCGAGACGGCCTCGGCCCCCGACGGGCTGGACCAGCGCATAGGCGAAGCCATACGCGACGTCACCAAGCTGCGCGGCACCGTACAGCTGGTGGCGCCCGGCAGTCTCCCCAACGACGGCAAGGTTATTGAGGACGCTAGGAGTTACAAGTAAAAGTAGCCTGAAAGGCCGCATAAACAGTGCTTTCTAACGGTTCTTGACGTTTCCTTAAACCCGGAAAGACGGGTTCATAAAGGGGATAGCCCTTACGTAGTTCCCGCGATGTTGGCGCAGTAAGGGGACCGTAAACTTGGCGCGTTCATCACAAGGAGACGCCCATGAAACGCCTGTTAATCCTCGCCGCCGCAGCGACGGCCATGTTTGCCGCCCACGCGCAAGCCCCCGCCTTCCCCGGCTCCAAGCCCATCAGTCTTGTGGTGCCCTTCGCGGCCGGCGGACCGACCGACCGCGTCGCGCGCGACCTTGCCGAAGCCATGCGCAAGGCCATGGGCGGCAGCGCCAACTTTGTCGTTGAAAACGTCAACGGTGCCGGCGGCACCATAGGCGCGGCCAAGGTGGCGCGCGCCACACCCGACGGCCACACCCTGCTGGTGCACCATATCGGCATGGCTGCCGCAACGGGCCTGTACCGCAAGCTGCCTTACAAGGTGCCCGAGGATTTTGAGTTCCTCGGCATGATCAACGAAGTGCCCATGACCATCATCGGCAAGCCGCAGCTGGCCGCCAACAACTACCGCGACTTCGAGAACTACATCCGCGCCAATTCCGGCAAGCTCAACATCGCCCACGCCGGCCTGGGCTCGGCTTCGCACCTGTGCGGCCTGATGTGGCAATCGGCCATCAACGCCAAAGAAGCGATGACCACCATTCCCTTCGGCGGCACCGCGCCGGCCATGAATGCGCTGGTTGGCGGCCAGGTCGACATGATGTGCGACCAGACCACCAACACCACCGGCCAGATCGAAGCCGGCCGCGTCAAGGCCTTTGCCGTCACCACCGCCAAGCCGCTGTCGAACAACAAGCTGCTCAAAGACTACCCGACCCTGCAGGAAATGGGCCTCAAGGGCTTTGACCTCACCGTCTGGCACGGCATCTACGCACCCAAGGGCACGCCCCCGGCGGTGCTGACCCAGCTCAACAACGCGCTCAAAGCGGCCCTGAAAGATCCCGAATTCATCAAGAAGCAGGAAGGCCTGGGCGCCGTGGTGGTGACCGACAACCGCGTCGACCCCGCCGCCCACAAGGCCTTTGTGGTCAACCAGATCGCCAAGCTCAAGCCCGTGATCGAAGCCGCCGGCAAGTTTGCCGACTGATTGACATTCACTGAATCCGCCAAGCCGCCCGGTTCGCGCCGGGCGGCTTTTTTTTATATCCGCAGATGTCGCAGATGAAGACAATCCGGCTGCCCACAACTTGCGATCAAAAAACCCGGGTTTAACCCTCTTGAAGGAGCTGCCTGCGGACGCTATCTTCATGCGACCCCCCGGCCGTGCCGGCCATTCCCTGGAGCCCCTCTTGAACAACAACAGCAGCAAACCCTTTCTCTCCCGCCACTACGGCGCCCTCTTTGCCACCGCGCTGGCCGCCCTCACCACCTTCATGGCCACGCCGTCTGCCTGGGCCCAAAGCGCCAACTGGCCGGCCAAGCCCGTCAAAATCGTCGTGCCCTTCGCGCCCGGCGGCACCACCGATATCCTGGCCCGCGCCATGGCACCTGAACTCTCCAAAGCCTTCGGCCAGCCTTTTGTCGTCGAGAACCGCGCCGGCGCCGGCGGCAACATCGGTGCCGACGTGGTCGCCAAGTCCACGCCAGACGGCTACACCCTGCTGATGGGCACCGTGGGCACACACGGCATCAACAAATCGCTGTACAGCAAGATGGCCTACGACCCACAAAAAGACTTCGCGCCCATCACGCTCGTCGCGGGCGTTCCCAACGTCATGGTGGTCAACACCGAAAAAGCCAGGGCCGCCGGCATCAACAACGTCAGCGACTTCATACGCGCGGCCAAAGCCAAGCCCGGCACCTTCAACATGGCCTCCAGCGGCAACGGCACCTCCATCCACCTGGCGGGCGAGCTCTTCAAGACCATGAGCGGCACCTACATGACGCACTTCCCCTACAGCGGCTCCGGCCCCGCGCTGCTGGCCTTGGTGGGCGGCGACATGGACGTCATGTTCGACAACCTGCCCTCTTCCATGCAGCTCATCAAGTCCGGCAAACTCAAGGCCCTGGCCGTCACCAGCTCAGAACGCTCGGCCGCCCTGCCCGACGTCCCCACCATAGAACAGGCCGGCGGCCCGGCCCTAAAAGGCTATGACGCCAGCTCCTGGTTTGGCTTGCTCGCACCTGCGGGCACACCGCCCGACATCGTGAACCGCATTCAACAAGAGGCTTCGAAAGCACTGGGTACGCCGGCGATGAAGGAAAAGCTATTGGCACAAGGCGCAATCCCCAGCGGCAACACGCCGGCCCAGTTCACGGCCTTTATCAACGCTGAGCACAAGAAGTGGGCGCAGGTGGTAAAGGCTTCTGGGGCGAAGGTGGATTGAGGGCCGGATCTTTGCACGCGCCTATTTGCACGGACCAAGACGAATCAACAACTTGAATTAATCGCCAACGCCGGCTCCGAGTCACGAGATCTGCTGCTTGGCCTGTGCTCCTTCATATTGGGGAGGCGGAAGCCACACTGTCACCCTAGAATCGGTTCGCGGGGTTTGGTCCTCTTTTTACCGAACCAAGTGAAACTCAAAATTGGCAATAAGTTTTTTAATAACAGACACTTGGATGCGCTTTCAGCGGCCAGGTTATACCGCACGCGCCAAGTTATGCCGCAGGTCCTCCGGTATACATCACGTTAGAAGCCCCTTACACCCGTTGGATATCACCTGCCAATGAACGAATACGTCCTCTCAGCCATAGCCGCAGTTCTCTTCGCCGGTGCTACGGCTCTCGTACTTCTACCTTTGGCACGGCGAATTCCGGCTCTTCTTGAGCTTCGCTGGCAGCAGGAGGTTGAGGAACACATAGCGCACCAGCGCGACGGAATATCTCGCATTGACCTCCCGGGCTACCCGCCATATGTCATCGTTGCAATCGGAGCAGTGCTCGGATTCGTCTCTTTGACCGCTTATGGTTTTAATGCTGAGGGTGCGGCAGCCTGTGTCTTCTTCTTTTCTTTGCTCTTGCTCCTTGCCATCAATGTCAAACACGCGCTGCTTCCAGACATGGTCGTATTACCGGCCATGTGGGCGGCGTTACTGTTTCACTCCCTCACTGGCCATGCCGCTGAACATCTTTATGGGGCAGTTGCGGGCTATGCCGCGCCTTTCTTGCTCATGGTCGTCACGAAGCGGGTCACTCGAGCCGAAGTCATCGGTCGAGGCGACATGAAGGCCCTCGCAATGGCTGGTGCTTGGTTCGGCCTTGCAGCGCTGCCGATCCTGTTGGGCGCGTTTCTAGTGAGCGCTATTGCGTATGCAATCCTCGCCAAATTGACCAGGCGAGGCCCTGGCCTTGTTCCAACCGGTCCGGCGCACTTGGCTGCATCCCTTGTATTCCTCCTATATGCGAGGGGCTTCTAACCCCTCCGTCAAGGGGACTGGCCTGCGGCCATCCCCTTACCTCGAACGTTAGGGCCCTCGCAATGGCAAAGTGGAGTGGCGTACCCGCCGAAAGTAGGCTCCAGTGGCAACGCATCTTTGCGGCCTCCACCGAAGGCATCTCCTTGTCCGCAGCCTGCCCCTGCTGCGGCCATCTCGGTCTCCGACGGTACTATGGCAAAGCCTCTTCTCGGCCAGCTCGCCCAGGCTATGTGGGCGTCGGAGCGTGCTGGGAGTGGTGCACTTTTTGCAAGGTGTATGAGCATTCCTCTTCGCTGGTGCCGGCGTGGTGGCAGCCCATGCCGGAGGTCATGGAGCACAACCTCACAGTCGAGCCCGAGCAGCTCGAAATTCAGCTCAACCAACTTGGGATGCCAGGTGCCTAACCCCTCCGTCTATTCAACAGCCTTGCATCGAGCGGGTGTCCACAAGCGGGCTTTGCCCCCTTGCGGCCGCCCCTCGTGTCAAACGTAGAGGGTACCAATGGCGACCAGCCTCTTCTTCGAAATCCCGGACGACTCACGCAAAGCGTTTGCAAGAGCAGAATCGCTCAGTGAGTGGTATGAGGCCGTCCAAGCCGCGGCTGGGGATGACGCACCAAAATTTGACGGACAAGACTCGGCGGCTGCGTGGCAGCACTCGTTACAAGCCAATGGGTTGCAGACCGCTGTTGGCCAGCTGTTCGTCGGCGAGTTTAGAAGTGGCCTGGAGGCTTCGGCTGATCCCGCAGTTGTGTTCTTAGGAACCCTTTTCGTGAGCGCAATCGCTGCGGACCTTAGGGAACGGGGAGAGGCGTTCTTCCGCAAGCTACTCGCGGAGCAAAGTCACGAGGCAGACGTCTGGATGTACCAGCCCCTCTTGAGATTCATGGGAGAGGCGGCTAATCGAAGAAGCGCGGTCGTTGTCTTATGGGGGACGTGAGCATGCGTTCTAGCATTTCGGTCGACACTGGGGCCTTGCGGCGTCCGCGCGCGGCGTGCGCTCCTGCAAGTCGCCGGTCACCTCAGCGTTGGACCGCACATGTTGCCGAAGCGCATGTTTGAGTTCCTCGACCGTGGCGACTGCGTCGCTGCCGAGGTTCCAGTTGAAACGAGCGGTACGCGATGTTTTGTACGCATTCGGCCTGTACCGAAGCCAGGCGTTCCTCGTGACGAAAGAAGGTACCTGAACTCGACGTGGTCCACTTGGGAGTATTGGGACTTCGAGTTCCGTCGTTTCACTCTTCAAGAGGGGTGGGAAGGGGATGAATGGAACTACGATCGCTACATCGTGAGCGATGCACGCCGAACCACATCTGACCCAGCTTCCTTTCAACTACTCTTGGCTGAATGGGTTCCCGATGCAGCACTCCTTCAACACATCTCCGAATCGTCATGTCCGGAGTGATGAGGTTTAACTGGTTGGTATGACCACAGTGCATACTTCGAGCATGAACGGAACTACACCGTCGCTTCTGACCACCCATTCAGAACGAGTTTTCACGATTGATCACTTTCTTGCCGCGGCGGACTGTGCTGAGCTGATGGGGCTGGCGGATGCGCATGGATTCGAGTCGGCGGGTGTACGCACCGCCGGGGGCCAGCAATCCATGCCCATGGTGCGTAACAATGAGCGCGCCTTGTTTGAGTCACCTGGCTGGGTACAGCGCTTATGGAAGGGCCTGGCGGCGGCGGCACTGCCAAGCTTGCAAGGACAACAGGCTGTGGGCCTGCCCAAGGACCTCCGCTTTTACAAATATTCGCCGGGGCAGCGCTTCAAGATGCACAAGGACGGCCCGTGGATGGAGGGCGGCCTCACCAGCCGGCTGACTTTCCTGGTCTACCTCAACGAAAACTTCATCGGCGGGGAAACCGATTTCCGGGACTTCAAAATCCCGCCTCGGACCGGCCGCGCCCTGCTTTTTGTCCATGACACCTGGCACGAAGGCGCGACGGTCGAGCGAGGAAGCAAGTACGTTTTGCGTTCTGATGTTCTTTATGGGGTGGTGCCTTAGCGACGCCGCGCTCAGGGCCTCACCCGTTCCCGCATCATCATCGAACTTGAAAAACCACCTCTTTGATTGCCGAAAATGCACTCCATGAGTTGCATAATTCGCAGCTGGATCGTGATAAGCATGCTGTGTATCGAATGAACAGCTCGCCACTCCTCTTTATTTTTTTGAATATGACTACTCCAGAAAAATCCAACTTTGCACCTCCTGAAGCTGATAACAGCGATTTGATTCACGCGCTGGTAAAGGCTTCCATGAATGCTATTCCGGTAGTCGGTGCACCGGCAGCAGATATGTTTGCCCTGTTAGTTACGCCTTCTCTAGAAAAGCGCCGTATGGAGTGGATGACGCGTGTTGGCGAAGCGCTGATCTCACTGTCACAAGAAAAGGGACACGACTTCAAAGCGCTTGCTGCAGACGAAGGATTTGTAGATGCAGTAGTCCATGTAACTCAGTCCGCCTTGCGTACTTCGCAGCTGGAGAAACTGGACATTCTTCGTAACGTCATCCTAAACAGAGCATTTAATGTCGCACCGGACATCACTACTCAGCACATACTGTTAGAGCTGGTGGATTCCTTGACTGCGCTGCACATTCGAATACTCAACTATTTTCGCGCTGGAGAAATTGAACTCCATTGGAAACGCCCTGAGGGTAGTGATTCCCCAACTTACCGGTTTTTCGAACATTTCGATGAGCTTAAAGGCAATGTGATAGGGGAGAGGATTTGGCAGGACCTGAATACCGAAGGGCTTATTAGTCACGGTGCTACGTCGCTGGGCGATGGTTTACTCAAAGCGAAAGCCAGCGACCTTGGGCTTCTCCTTTTGGATTTGATTGCCGAGGCTCCTGGAGCGAAGGTGGACTAGCGTCGCGCCAGCCTCCATGAAAAAGCCCTGTCACCAGGTTTTTTTCATTCATACATATATAGATAGGGGCCGCCGCGGCGGCACCGCTATCCGCCCAGGAGCCTAAACGCCCCAGACCACCTCATGCCCCGACTTGAGGTTGCGCTGGAGCATGTCGATAAAGGGCACGGCGCGCTGGCGCAGGCCCAGGCCGTCGCCGGAGACGACCCCATCGTTGGTATTGGCGTCGTGGGCTTCCTCATGCGCGATGGCGATCACCAGCAGCACCATAGCTGCGACCGTGCTGATGTCTTTTGATCTTTCTCATGCCTTCGATTGCATTGCCACGCACCCCTTTTCGCTCTTATCAATTGCATAGATAGATCTGAAGTGACGAGCTACCAGGGAGGTCTCTGCGGTGCCATCCGGTCAAGCCGAACGGTGTTTTGACAAGCAGTGGCGGGGTTGCCTCCTCCGGTAGCGCCGAGCGCACGCCAATAACAGTCACTTTCGTTTCAGCGGAGACAGTCGCTACGACAGTGCTGGATGTTGGCGACTCATACAGCGGAGTGCTTTTCACCACGTCAGTTTCATCCCCGATGTACAGAATCGGCTGCTGCACTTCAACTACGGCCTTTTCTGTGACAGCAAATTTTCGGGTGGTGCGCGGACCACAAAGTGACAAATGCCTTTGATTCAAATAGATGGTGCCGCTGCCGTTGAAGTACCAATCCCCATCGTTGGTAGCCACAATCGGAAATTTGCCAAGCAGCTTTCCTGTTCGTGCGCTTATCAATTCAAAGTATGAAGGGAAATGCTCGGTGTCCTGGACCGCGTCAAGGTGTGCTTGAACATTTGCTGCAAGCGAGAGGGTTCCCAGGCGTTGTCGTCTGAAGAAGCGCGGGTCGTAAGCGCCGATTGGCACTTCGCCTCCGAGCCATGGACGAAATAGGGATTGCCTCTCCACATGAATTTGTGGTGCAGCCAGCGGTTTTTCAGGGAACGGATTTGTTTGAGTTTCCGCATGCGCGGCAAACGCCAGGGCCGATGTCACGCCAACAATGAGACGAACAGCCGTTTGAAAATCCAAGAACATAGAGACGCTTCCATTTATTGAGATTGCGCTAAGCAGCTGGGTTGTCTTTGGGCCCAATAGCAGCTGGCGGTCATCGCGGGTTAGGGGCCGGCCGCTGCGCGGCCGTCAAGAAACAATCCGCGCCACCTTTGCAAAGCACTAGCCGACGGACTGTAGAGGGATGATGGAAAAGATGCCAATGGCGTTTCGGCATGCGTACATGCTCATCTCTCATAGAGAGAATGGACACAGATCGAGCCCCCACACGCTTGCAGATAAACTCCCACAAACAAAAGGGAGGATCGTCATGAACACCAAAGCAGCACGTCGCCGTGCAGGCTACTTTTCGGCCACCTGCGTACTGGCCGCCGTACTTCAGCTCAGCAGCCCGTCGGCCTTCGCGCAGGCGGCCGCACCGGCCAATGCCCAAATTACTTCGCGCCTGGACCAGGTCACAAAAATGCTCGCCGGCGCCGCATCCCGAGATGCCAATGCGGTGTGGGATGCGAAAACGGAGATTGAAGAGCTGCCTTACCCGGCCCGCGGCGACCGCAAGCTTGCGCGGCGGCTGAACACCACGGCGCTGGAAAAGTTCAAGGCTGACCAGATGGCAGATTCGGCGGCCGATTTTGAAAAGGCGCGGCGGGCCGACCCGTCTGACCAGGAGATCGCCAACAACTACGGCTACATGCTGTACCGCGCGGGCAAGCTGACCGAGGCGGAAGCGCAGCTGCGCTACACACTCGCGCTGGCGCCGGCACGGGCTGCCGCCTGGGCCAACCTGGCAGAGGTGTTTGGGGCGCAAGGGCAGGTGCAGCGTTCGGCGGATGCGTTTGTGGTGTCGCACCGCTTTTCACGCAACCCGGACACGACGCGCCAGTACATTGAAAAATTTGCCGCCTCCACGACGGACTCCGCCGGGCTGAAGCAGGGCGCTGCGCAGGCGCTTTCACGGCTGTTCCCGACTGCGGGTGCGAATGGCGCCGCGGCGGCTGCCGCGCAGCCGCTGGCCAGCACGGCGGCTGAGCGCAATGTGGCTGCGCAGACGGAAATGGCTGCGGCCGCGGGCGCTGCTGCGGCAACCCCCGCTGCTGTTCGCACGCCCGCCGCTGCAGACACGGCCAAAGCGGCGCCGGTGTCGCTGGCGAATCCGTTTGCGCGGCTGCTGTCGCAGCTGCCGAATCCTGAAGTCGCGGCGCTGTTCCAGGCGGCTTCCAAGGGTAACGCCGGCACGCGTGAAGAGCTGCTGCGCCTGGCCAATGGCGGCAATGCCCGCGCGCAGCACGCCGTGGCGATGCTTTACAACAACGGGATGGGCGTGGAGGTGAACCACGAGCTGGCCAATACCTGGTACCGCAAGTCGGCGGACGCGGGCTTTGTGCTGGCGCAGGCCAGCCTGGCATGGAACCAGCACAACGGCATTGGCACGCCTGTGGACCCGGCCCTGGCCTTTGAGAACTACCGGCGCGCCGCGGAGCAGGGCCATCCCTATGCGATGAACAACGTGGCGGTGATGTATTACCGGGGCCAGGGCACGCGGCCGGACGTGAAGGCCTCGTTTGACTGGTTTATGCGGGCGGCGGAAGCGGGCCTGGCGCGCGGCGCGCACAACGTGGCCTCGCAGCTTGAAAACGGCAACGGCCAGCCGGCGGACCCGCGCAAGGCCTTTGCCTACTACCTGTCGGCCGCGACGTCGGGCTTTGCGCAGTCGCAGTACAAGGTGGGCCACGCCTATGAATACGGATGGGGCGGCACGCAAGACAAGGCTGCTGCCGCTGAGTGGTACAAAAAAGCGGCGCTACAGGGCCTGGAGCCGGCCAAGGATGCGCTGAAGCGGCTGGGTGTGACTGACTTTTAAAGCAGCGGCCTCGGAGCACATGGTCCCAAGTCGCCCTCCCCACAAAGCAAAAAGCCCTGTCACCAGGGCTTTTTTTATGGATGGCGGATGCGCTTGCGGTGGTCAGACGCCCCAGACCACCTCATGACCCGACTTGAGGTTGCGCTGCAGCATGTCGATGAAGGGCACGGCGCGCTGTCGCAGGCCCAGGCCGTCGCCGGGGACGACGCCATCTTCGGCATTGGCGTCGTGGGCTTCCTCGTGCGCGATGGCGGCCTGCAGCGCGGCGATGGCGGCGGGCATCTGCTCGGGCAGGATGATGCCTTTGGGGGCGGGGTCTTTGCCGATGATTTCGAGGACTTTGCGGCCGTTGGCTTCGAGCATGATCACATCGCCGGCGTCTTTGGATTTGAATTTGTAAAGCATGGATAAGCTCCTCAAGTTGGACAGACAGGCCATTATGGAAAGTTTTTGAACCTGTGTATGTA